>CALREK010000001.1:0-27579 GCA_943355165.1 uncultured Saccharimonas sp. (SeqCode)
CAGGGATCATTTTACATTGAAGCTACAATGAACAAATGTCACCTGACTAAATAAATGGTCAATGACAAATGATAAATTACCTACTCTCTGCTAGACTAAGTACATGCAAAAGATACTTGTTACTGGAGGAGCGGGATTCATCGGCTCACACACCGTAGTCGCCCTACATGAGGCTGGCTACACGCCAGTAATAATCGATGACTTCTCAAATAGTGCAGAGTCAGTTATAGATAATTTAAAAGACCTAACAACACCGGACTTGTTGTTCTTTCGTGGTGACGTCAACGACAAGCCCTTCATGCAAAAGGTTATGCGAGAGATTAAGCCCTCGGCAGTCATACACTTTGCTGCCAAAAAAGCCGTAGGTGAATCCGTCGCCAATCCCCTAGCCTATTATAGGTCTAATGTTGATGGCCTGCTGACCGTACTAGAGACAATGCAAAAGAACGACATAAAAAGCATCGTGTTCTCTTCTTCGTGTACAGTTTATGGCGAACCTGATGTCTGCCCGGTGACTGAGGATACTCCACAAAAACAGGCTACTAGCCCGTATGGGGCTACTAAACAAATGTGTGAAAGAATCCTAGAAGATGTCGTAACTGCCAATAATAGTTCTGTTACAGCGTTACGTTATTTTAATCCAGTAGGCGCTCACCCTAGCGCTAAAATTGGGGAGTTACCTATTGGAGATCCAAACAATCTCGTTCCGTTCTTGACTCAAGCTACAGCCGGTCTACGAGGACCTTTAACGGTGTTTGGGGATGATTACGACACTCCGGATGGCACTTGCGTAAGAGACTTTATTCACGTCATGGATTTAGCAGAAGCCCATGTTTCAGCCGTTAAATTTGCACTAGATAATCAAGGCTTTAACACGTTTAACATCGGCTCAGGCAAAGGCAATAGCGTACTCGAACTCATCAACAGTTTTGAAAAAGTAACTGGTCAAAAAGTACCGTACAAAATCGGTGCCCGTCGTCCTGGTGACGTCATCAAGATCTGGGCTAATGCAGATAAGGCAAAATCCATTCTAGGCTGGCAAACTACTCGCTCGCTAGACGACTCAATGCGAGATGCTTGGCACTGGCAACAATCACTTAAGTAACGCCCCTGCTAAACAACTAGTAATATCGCTTCAACTAAATTAGCGGTGTCACGCCAATGAGAGACCTCTAAAGAATCAATTCCCATAGCTTTAACAGGATAGTCATTTCCGCCTTCGGCCAAACGATCACCTAAAAACAACACCTCTGATTTATCTATGCCTAAAATTTCTATCAATTTTTTCATACCGAAGGCTTTGTCGATGCCTAGCTTAGTAACATCTATAGAAGTTACACCACCAACTCTCACCTCAAACTCTGGTATCAACGGTGCAACATATTCACGTATTTTATTTTTTTTGGAGTTGTCTGGATCCCACTCTTCCTTCATGCGGACTCCCTCGGCACCCAACTCATCAACAATATTCTGACCCAAAACGGAAAAAGTCACCTGACTACCACGGTCTTCTAACGTCTCACCCCAGGTTTTCTCAGCCCGCATGTTTAGATCGTCAAAACCTTTGTTAAGTGCTGTGAATATTTTAGCCTTTTCTTCTTCGCTAAAATCTTCTGCATAAACTTGTTGCCAACTATTTTCAGAATATCTAATATAACGGGTGCCACAAGTCGGCATTAAATGTAAATTTTTTAAATTCTCTGGGCTAGCCTTGAGATTATCAAGTACTTGTTTCTGAAATTGTTCAAATTTACCGCCCGAAATCACACATACCTGAAATTTCTCCAACAACCTGTCTATTAGTCCAGCCATGCGAGGATCTAGAGGCGACTTACTGTCGGCCAATGTTCCGTCTAAATCGAATGCTATAACTTTTTTATTCATTTTTTGTCCTTTTCCTGGAATCGTTTACTTACGTCGCCAACTTTTTGGGCGTGACTTTTGTTGGTCACTAAGATGCCGCTCTTGGTCACAATTACGGCCACATTATCTAAACCTATAACGGCTAGCGGCAAATCACTTTCATTACGAATTAAGCTATTAGTGACATTTTCTGTCTCGACATAACCGTGCGAGGCATTACCTTGCTCGTCCTGTTCATTCACCATATGAACGTCGGGATAAGACCCCACATCCATCCAGTCAAAACTTCCTGGCATCACCAGTAGATCTTGAACTCTTTCAATTAAGGCTGTGTCGATTGGCTCACTCTTAAATGACATATAGCGCTTGTCATGCTCGGAATCACTCTTAGCTTCACGAAGCTTTTTATAATTTTTCTTTAGTGTTGCTGAGTGCTTATTGATCGCCTCCTCAAAAACAGAAAGCGGTGCCACAAAATAGCCCATATTCCATAGATAGCGCCCACTAGATAAATATTTCTGTGCAGTTTTACGGTCGGGCTTTTCTTTAAAACTAACAACCTTGTAGATTGGTCGGCCACCGTTCGCGTTATCACCACGTTCTATATAGCCGAAGCCTGTTGCTGGAGAGGTCGGCTCTAGTCCGAGTAATACAATTTTAGAATTTTCTGATGACATCGCTGCGGCTCTTTTGACTGTGTCAACAAAACCGCTAGTGTCCCTGATGTGGTGATCAGCATGCATAAAGATTACAGGCTCGTCAGAGTCATGATGTTTACGAATTCTAGCCAATGCGGCAATCACGCAAGATGCTGTACCCCGCCTACCCGGCTCAATTACCGCGTGATCCTTGTCTAGGTCAGGTAACTGCTCAAAAACATGGTTAATATGCGAACCCTCAGATATTACATAAACATCGTCTGTCAATAACTTTGCTCTTTCATAGGTATTCTGTAATAGGCTCTTCTCGTTAGTTAATCGAAGAAGATGCTTTGGATAATCGGGCGTAGACATTGGCCATAACCTAGAGCCCGATCCGCCAGCGATAATTACTATAGTCATGTATATATAATAGCAAATATTAACTATTATAAGTCCAGCATAAGATAACTTTACTGTTGTAATATTTTGCCTTACTAAGGGTCGCATTAGTTTGAAATTGTGCTACCATAACTTTAATATGATCAAATGGACCAAAAGCGCAATATTCAGATTATTGAGAGTGGATTTTATTCGCTTTTGTATGGTTGGTGGAAGTGGATTTTTTGTGAACTTTGCTATTCTTTACGCTCTTCATCGTACACTGGGCTTACCTTTGTTTATTTCACAGCTAATAGGCGCCGAGATAGCGCTAACTAGTAATGCATCGCTACATCACTACTGGACATATAAGGGCGTAAACGCAAACAAAACGTACTTGAGCTCACTTATGCAGTTTCACCTCACCTCCTGGCCTGCAATTGTCGGTAGCGCCTTTATGGTGGATGGAGGTGTCAGATACATGCGTCTAACAAGCTTCACGGCTTTAATATTTAGTTCAGCGATCGTTTTAGTCTGGAACTATAGCTGGTCAAAATATGTTATTTGGCGTGACATTAGCCCTCAAGAAATAAATTAATTGCTGCAGTTTTCTAGCTTTAATAATACCTACAATAAGAGCTCTGTCGAAAATAAATATAGAGCCTACAGGCTGGCATCAATCTGACAGCCCAATTTTTTTAATCGTAACTTATTGCCGGTATTGGTCGACATGATTATATTATTTTTTGCCATAACTTTTATGGGTCTGAAATCGCTACTAAGTTCACCAAAATTTATTTTTATGCCATCGGCTATAATGCTCAGGTCTCCTTTGTCGGCTTGATTCGCCATAGCTATGTCAAAACATTGTAATGTAGCTATGTTGGATTTAGTTTTACTGCCGGGGAGTGGCTCTATCGTCATCTCACCGTTATTAGTAGTCTCGTAGACCCAATCGACAGCCGATTTAATAATATTTTCGTTACGTTTAAACCCTTTACCCAGGGCTAGCATTTCTGTTTTATGAGTTTTTCGTACTTTAACAATTACCATATTGTCACTACCACCCAATGGATCAAAACCTGACATCCAAATTCTTGCAGCAGGCGATGAGTAAACTACCTCAAGCCCGTCTATTGATCTTACAGTTTCTTCGCTTACACCATGAATAACGACCGCATCAACATCAAGTGCGCCCAATACCTGAACAGTCTGAGGATCCGAAATGTTTCTTAACGAATCTTTCAGTCCCTCCTCTTTTAATAAAGGTGAGTTTGCGTTGAATAGTTTTTTACGGTGTACTACTTGCATCGACAAGTAGTAGGTCATGCCGGCTGATTCGCCCATCTTTCTCATCGGATATTCAGCAATCGTTGATGTGTCGTCTTGTTGACTTAACCATAGATATGCAGGTGGTGTGCTATTTTTATATGAAAAGGTATTATTACTTCCTGTAAATGGAATAGTAACTTGATATTCAAAAAAAATTAGAAGTGCAAGTACAAATATAACTTTAGTAAATTTTTTATTATCTACATTGCTTGAATAAAATCTAACTACGGCTGCAAATATAGTAATACTTGCTATATTAATTACCACATAAAGACGTGAGAGTATTCTCCACGTAGTAGTAATTTTTAACAATAAGTACGATGGCGGTGGCATAATTCCCAATAACTTAATGGGCGGCAACGCCAGTACAACTCCAAACAAAACGACAGAGATCATGCCTATAACGATTAGCTCGCTATCGTAATGCAAGCCAGCCTTAACACTTTGATTCTTGAATCTTCTTCGGGTCATGTCCACTAGGCCAACAATAGCTACAAATATTATAACTAGGCTGATCCCTACGTAGTCTTCGTCGGGCCCACAGTCTTGACCGCTATGTAATGAGACTCTGTACTTATGTTCAATGGCTTTCGCTAGTTGCGCGGAAAATACAACTGGTTCAAAATATTCGTAAGGCCGATTACTGCACAGCGTTGCCACAAGAAATACACTACTGCCCCGTGTCGCAGCAACAGTATTAGATATCTGTTTATTATCCTTTATAGCTATAAATATTAGTGGCGATATGAGTGCAAAGATTAATATAGCTGTTTGCAGGATTAATATTATTTGTTTTTTGACTTGTTGACTTGATTTATATTTTTTATGTCGTCTAAATATTAGAATTAACACCCAAGTAACAATTAGTGGCGACAAAATCGATGCTGCCAGTAATGAAAAGTAGGGATCCCAATAAAAACAGAAAGCGGTGATTAAGCCCAAATAAGCTACATCTCTCTTGCGCTGATTCTTTATCAAATTGAATAAGGCCCATACTGCGGCAATTAAGAATGCCTGGTAGCCGTAGCTATCATGAACGCCCACTTTATATTGATAATATGGCGTAAACGACACTGCATAACCGGACAACCATGCTATCCACTTATTTTTAGTGAGGGCGTATATAAATCCATACATCACCAAGGCACTGAGTACAAATCCTAAAACATTAATAGCATTGTAGCCACACACAGGACCGAGCATCTTAGATGCGCCTCGTATCATGTAGAACTGAGCAACTCCGCTATAGTTAGCAGGACTAAAAGCGTCCTCTCCAACAGGAAAGTTTGTCATATTATCGAAGCCGCCTAAAGGAGATTCGTTAGGGAAGAAAGTGTTTTGTCGTATTACTCCACCCGTATTATCACCAAATCCATATAAGGTATCTTTGCAGCTCCATACGCTTGGCCCCATATAGTAGGCCGTGAAGAATAAATAAGATACAACCACAAACAAGATTGTCAAATTTTTAGATTTTAAGAACCTTTTAATTTGGGCCAACATATTCACACTATGATAACGCTATTTTTCTCATATAGATATATTGAGTGGAAATTCTTCAAATAAATAGACAAATTAGTGCGTAGCATGCCAGGTGTAATGTCTTTACCGGCTATTAAACTGTCTGTCGAAAATATTCAATTGTTTTTTCCAGACCTTCACTAAGTTGCACTTTTGGCTCCCAACCCAATAATTTTCGGGCCTTGTCGATCACTGGCTGACGCTGCATCGGATCATCGCCTGGCAATGGCTCAAAAACTAATTTAGAAGTTGTGCCTGTAAGCCTCACAATCTCTTCAGCAAGCTGCTTAATCGTAAACTCGTTTGGATTCCCAAGATTGATTGGCCCTTCCTCGTCCGATTCGATCATTCTTACAAATCCATTAATTAGATCCGAAACATAACAGAAACTACGGGTTTGATTACCGTCCCCATACAAGGTCATAGGCTTATTCTTAATAGCCTGAACGATAAGATTAGAGACAACCCTGCCGTCCATTGGGTCCATATTTGGTCCATAAGTATTGAATATGCGAATAATACCTGTAGAAATACCGTACTTCTCTCTATACGCATATATCAATGCTTCAGCATATCGCTTCGACTCATCGTACATACTGCGCGGACCATAACTATTGACGCTCCCCTTGTAAGATTCGGGTTGAGGATGCACCTCTGGATCGCCATACACCTCGCTAGTTGAAGCCTGAAAAAACCTTGCTTTATTTGCTCGCGCTAAATCCAACAAATTCTGCGTACCAAGCGATCCAACCATCAATGTCTCAATTGCTAATCGCTGATAATGAGGCGGGCTAGCTGGTGAAGCCAAGTTAGCAATTATATCAAACTTCATGTTTGTAATTTCGACTGGCAAGGAATTGGTAATATCCGCCTCAATTATAGTGCAATTTGGTCTGCCAACTAAACTGACCAGGTTAGCTTTTCGTCCAGTCGAAAAATTATCAACTACCACTACATTGTCGCCATTTTCAACATAATGAGCAGCCAAGTGCGATCCCAGAAAGCCACCACCACCAGCTATTAGAATAGTCTTTTTGCTCATTCAACAACCTTCCTTCCTATACTTTCATAATAAAAACCTTCGTCCTTCATAGTTTCAAGACTATACAAATTGCGGCCATCAAATATCACAGGTTTTTTAAGCAGTTTCTTAATTTTAGCAAAATCTGGACCTCTGAATAGCGACCATTCGGTAGCAATCAATAATGCGTCAGCACCTTTTAAGGCTGAATATTCGTCTTTGGCATAACTTAGATTATTGATAGTGCTATAATTTTTTTTCACAACTAGCATAGCTTCTGGGTCATAGGCTACAATTTTTGCCCCAGCCTGGGTCAAGGCTTTGATGATTTCAATCGCTGGAGCCTCACGTATATCGTCAGTGTCAGGCTTAAAAGCCAAACCCCAAAGAGCAAAGGTTTTACCCTCAACATTTCCATTGTAATAACTGGTTACTTTATTAACTAGTCGCTGTTTTTGGGTATCGTTAACATTCATTACGGCTTCTAAAATTCTAAAGTCGTAGTCATATTCATTGGCTGTGTGATGCAAGGCTAGAACGTCTTTAGGGAAGCAGCTGCCGCCATATCCGATTCCAGGAAACAAGAACCTTTTACCAATACGTTCATCAGAGCCGATACCTAGCCGAACAGCATCTACATCGGCTCCTAATTTTTCACATAAATTAGCGATCTCGTTCATGAATGAAATCTTAGTAGCCAAAAATGAGTTAGCGGCATATTTAGTCATTTCGGCTGAGCGCTCATCCATATAAAGTATTGGGTTTCCTTGCCTAACGAATGGCGCATAAAGCATAGATAATACTTTTTGAGCCTTACTAGATTTCGTGCCGATAACCACCCTATCTGGCTTCATGAAATCGCTAACAGCAAAGCCTTCGCGTAAAAATTCTGGGTTTGATGCTACGTCAAAGTCTATTTTTGTATTTTTATATATATGCAGCCGGACCTGCTCGGAAGTCCCCACTGGAACCGTGCTTTTATCTACGATAACCGTGTATTTTTTTAATAAAGACCCAAGTTTATCCGCAACTCCTAATACATAAGAAAGATCAGCAGACCCATCAGCTCCAGGAGGAGTAGGAAGAGCTAAAAACACCACCTCCGCGTCTTTAACTCCAACAGCCAAACTGTCTGTAAATGTTAGCCTACCGTTGTCAACATTCCTTTTGAATAAACTCTCTAGATCTGGTTCGTAAATAGGCACCCTGCCCGCTCGCATCATTTTTATTTTTTCTGAATCTATATCAACGCAGACCACATTATTGCCCGTCTCGGCAAAACAAGTTCCAGTAACCAACCCTACGTAACCAGTACCTACAACCGCAATTCTCATATTAATCCTTGCTGACTATTAATTTATTTTAGGCCTGATTTCAATTACCTATAACAGTTTAGCAAACTAATCTGTAAGTTTAGTCTATTAAGCCACTACCTCATTGTGGATATTCATATATTATGATATATTTTTGATGATAACGTAACATAAAAAATATGAAAAAATCCTTCAGCAATAAAAAGAACAATAAACGGTCGTCTAAAGCGAGATGGGCTATGTCAGCTATCCTACTATTTGCCATCGTTACTGCAGGATATGTATCGTACGCATATTTAAATAAAAAATCAGCACCTAAGCCAAGTGGACCTACTACCGAACAGATAAAACAAGCCTCAGACATAGACTCAAACAACAAGAAGAATGCCATCGATTCGCCAACAAATTCCGCTAATAACACACCTTCAGTAAGTAATACCGAGAGTTCTATCGATATAACGGCAATAAAGGAAAATAATTCTACTGTTACGATTATTACAAAATTAAAGAGAGTCTCGTCTGGAACATGCCAACTTAGCATAAGCAATGGAACTAAAACTACTGCCAAATCTGCCACGATAATTTATCAGTCAGACTTCTCTACTTGTGCTGGGTTTAGTATTCCGGTAAGTGAAATTGGAGTAGGCTCCTGGCAAATAAATCTTTCTTTAAGCGGAGGATCAAACGCGGAATCAAAATCAATAATTTTAGAGGTTAACTAAAATGAAGATTAAGCTGATTGCAGTTTTGTTGATACTAAATATCACTGCTCAAACCATGCTAGCTCCTATAGCAAATGCCGTAACAGGCCCAAGCTGGAAGCCAGGCAATATTATCGCAAACTCTCTATTTATGACAAGTGGCACGATGTCAGTAAGCGATATTCAAGCATTTCTTAATTCAAAAGTAGGAACAGGAAGCAACGGCACACCAGGACAATGCGATACGAATGGTGTTAAAACATCGGAATTTGGCGGCGGAACGCGTGCGGATTATGGCGCAGCTCACAACAATCTGGCTCCATTTACTTGTCTGAAAGATTACTACGAAGTACCAAAAATTACACCTGGCCCTAGCGTTCCTGCAAATAACTATGGCGGCGCTGCTATCCCTGTAGGAGCAAAAAGTGCTGCAAATCTTATATACGATGCCGCACAAACCTACCGCATAAATCCAAAAGTCCTATTGGTCACAATTCAGAAAGAATCATCAGGACCGCTAATAACAGACGATTGGCCGTTCCTAAAACAATATACCTATGCTATGGGTGCGCACTGTCCTGACAGTGGGCCTGGAGGATCAGCGAACTGTGATGTCAATTATTCTGGATTCTCAATTCAAATATCAGAATCTGCGGCCCTGTTCAGATACTACTTAGACAATATGTCCCAGCCTTGGTGGCCATACAAAAAAGTTGGCAATAATACGGTTCAATATAACCCAAATGCAGCATGCGGCAGCACTGTAGTGAACATCGAGAACTCTGCAACAGCTGCGCTCTACACCTATACTCCTTATCAGCCAAACCAAGCCGCACTTAATAATCTTTATGGATTAGGCGACTCATGCAGTGCCTATGGGAATCGTAATTTTTGGAGGATGTATAACGACTGGTTCGGTTCAACTCTTGGCGCAGACTACGCTTGGGAGCTTACAGGACAATCTGCCCAAAAAAGTGATATTGATCCTACACCCGTAAATCTATCCACTCTACGCTCAGGAGACAGAATATACCTTGGCTTTACTGCGCTTAATACTGGTGATGCAACCTGGACAAAAACAGGACCTAACCCTGTTTTCGTAGGAACAACTAGTCCTGCCGACCGCTTAAGTCCCATGCGTGATGTTTCGTGGCAAGGCCTAACTAGACCTGCCGTACTTACCGAATCTAATGTGCCACCAGGCGGTATTGGAACATTCAAATTCTGGGTAACTATTCCAAGCAATCCCGGAGATTACACCGAATACTACAGTCTGCTGGCTGAAGGTAAGACATGGATGAACAATACAGGCCTCAATTTTACTATGAGAGTAATACCAGACATCTACAGCTGGCAATTAACTAGCCAGTATGCCTTTACTAATCAGACTAAAACAACATCAACTGGACTAGGCAATCTTTCTCCAGGACAGAAAGTATACGTGGGCATAACAGCAAAAAATACTGGCAATGTTACTTGGGTTAATAGTGGAACAAATCCTGTATTTTTAGGTACCTCACACGAACAAAATAGAGTTAGTCGATTCATGAACGGCTCGGGATGGCAAAGTCCTATCCGGGCAGCATTATTAAAAGAAGCCAGCGTGGCGCCCGGCGAATCGGGAACTTTTGAGTTCTGGATGACAGCACCCTATTCAAGCCCTGGAGAATTTAGAGAATACTTTAACCTATTATCTGAAGGAAAGGCATGGATGAACGACTTAGGACTAAACTTTTCGGGGACACTAGCCAACCCTACCTATTCTTGGGCACTTAATTATCAATATGCTTTCTCCGATAGGACGAAAACGACTCCAATCGGGCTTAACAATATGAAGCCAAATGACACTGCTTTAATTGGTATCAGTATTAAGAATACTGGCTCTGCAACTTGGTACAAAAACGGCTTATATCCAATGCATCTAGGAACATCAAGACCAACAGCCAGAAACAGCCCCTTCTATACGGCAGGATGGCCGGGCTATTCACGTCCAGCCAATATGACTGAAGACATAGTATCGCCTGGACAAAATGCAACTTTTGAATTTATGATAACAGCCCCTACAACAAAAGATCACTACTTAGAATATTTTAACCCTGTGGTTGAGGGCATAAATTGGCTAACAGATATAGGCCTAAACTATAGTATCTACGTAAATTAATCGACTAGACAGCCTATGTTGTCTAGAACTAGATTGTGACCATCTTTATAGCGCAGCGTGATTTTAGCCCCTAGTGGAGAAACAAAATCAATATTTTTAAGATGATTGTCGATTGGAATAGTTTTTAGCACTCTATCGTTAATATTAACTTCTAGCTGGCCACTATCTCCTACTATCGCTGTAGCAACATCAAAGCAAACAGCAACTTGTTTGATGCTATTTTTTGGCCACAACCCTCTAGTACTTAATTCCATACCTGAAGCAACCTCATACTTCATGTCTATTGGAGTCTTCATTAGGTCTAGATTTATTAAAAATCCTTTACCCAGAGTCACAGCCACGTCAACAGCCACACCAGGCCTTATCTTGGCAAGAATAATATTGTTAGTAGGAGCGCCCCTTACCATAGTTAACCCGTAAACAATTGGTGTCTCCTCTTTAATAATCTCAAGCTGAGTAGTTTTAGCTAGCACCTGCTCAGATGTTAGTCCGTGTATAGTGATGTATTTTATGCCCAGGCCTCTCAGCACCGGCAAAGTTTGTGGATCCGTTAAATCTTTTATGCCTATATGGAGCCCTTCTTCTTTGCTAATCGCTACATCACTATTAAGTATCGGCTTGCCGTGGACAACTTGCATCGTAAGATAATAAACCACCGAATCATACTCTACACCCGATCTATCTAACGGATATTCTGCTATAGCATTAATCTCTGGGTCGTCTGCTATTCTCCTGTATATCTTTGGCACATCTCTAGTGTAGCTGAAATTAAATGGCCTAAATGAGTCGTGCACCTGATACTCAAGCGCTATGCACAAGAACAACACAACAAGCACTACATTTAGCACTCTTTTGTAGTTATATTTTTTCACAGAATCATAAATATATGAGAGCGATAAGACAAATGCCACAGCAGCAGCAAAGTTCAATAACAGGAATTCTCTGGCAAATATACGCCAAGTAGAGGTTGCTTTTATGATAAGCCCTGAAGGCATTAGAACACCATGTATTCTTGGCGGCATCCCAATCAAAAAGCTGATTACTGCAAGAAACAAAACGCTAGTGATAAATAATTGCTTGTCATAGGCGATTTTTATTGTTCTGGATTTTCGCCCGACTAACCTTTCCCAAACTATAGCCACGAGAGCCAATAAAATTACCGCCATCACAGTTAAGCTAATTGAAACTCTGCTTTCGCCAGGGCCACACCAATGTCTAAGTTTAATATTAGTTCTTGTGTATCTAGACCCCAAATACTTAACTAGATTATTATTGTAAGGATCCGGCAGAAGGTAATCTAGGGGTAAATTGCTACACAGCATCGCAGCTGCCTCTATATCTCCCCTGACAGCTCCTGTTTGTGCGTTTATTAAGGCTGCACTTTTTACCCTAGTGTATACAAGCGGAGAGACTAGAATACCAAACATACCAATACTAACAAGAACTGTCTTGAATAGATTTGTATTTTTTTGAACTAAATCACGAATTGAATTACGAGACCTAACCTCAAGCATTATCCATGCAAGCAATATGGCCGCAATTACTGTTCCTGCAAGAAGTATAAAATAAGGGTCAAAATAAAAGCAGCACGCCAAAATAATTGCTAAAAAAGCAGCAGACTTTATATTAGAGCGTTTAATTAAATGATGAACCGCCCAGAACACTAGAATCAGCAAGCTGGCATAACCATAACTAGGGTGTCCGCCTACTTTTGATTGTGCGTATGGCGTAAACGATACTATATAGCCCGCGACCAAACCTATCCAGTATCGCTTAGTTAGATAATATACGAACCAGAACATTAAAATCGCAGTACTCAAAAAACCAATTATATTCATCGCATTATAGGCACAAACCGGTCCCACTACTTTACTGATTGTACGCATTTCTAACGTTTGTCCAGCCGCCACAATCCCTACAGGTGAATATAAATCTTCACCAAATGGGAAATTGGTCATTTTTTCGGGCCCCCCAAAGAAAGGCTGAGATGGCTTCAGACTATTCCTCCAAATCGGGCCTCCCGTACTATCACCAAAACCAATTAAAGTATCTTTGCAATTCCAAGTACTTGGCCCCATATACATAACAGTAAAAAATAAGTAAAAAATGACAACAAAGACGAATCTAAGTCTTGTGTCGCCGAAGTATTTTAGCAATCGACTACGATGATCTGACGACATTATTGCTTTTTTTGAACTCATTACAAGCATTATAGCAATTTTGTACTGGAATCTTTAGTAACTTACTTACGCCTAATGGAAGTCTTAATAAAAGCCCTCCATATACCTAGTCCATAAAATATCGCAAACACTGGAGATAGAACAAAAAAACTTAACGAATCTTTGTATGGCACACCAATCAACGACAGCATAATAATCTCTGCAAACCACATAATTAAACCTATTAATATCAGCATTGGGAAAAACTGAGGCGCTAATATGATGAATATAGGCAAAACAACCGTAAGTATCAAAAAACCAACAAGAGGCCAGAAGTATTTATTGCCGTCTCGTCTTAAAAATCCATCCACAAAAACCTTACCCCTATGATATACGTGTTTAACGTATTGCTTCATGGTTGAGCGGGCATGATATGTACACCAAAAATCAGGACTAACACTTATTGAGTTGGTCTCTGCTACATGACGAAGCAACAAGGTATCATCGTTAGAAGTCTTAAGATCCTTGGTATTTTTTAAGAACCACTTGTTTGCCTCTTTAAGAATGGTCTTGGTGATAAAAAAACAAGTAGTTCCTTTTGGATATTCATCAAAATCTTTAATGCCATACGATAAATCACGCGGATTTTTAAAATACTTTCGCCACGACACGTACGCTATTACTTCCCAGAATCTAGCATATGGGTTACCTTTAGTATCGATTCGAACATGACTACACCAAACGTTACGAGTCGCGTCCTTTTCGCGTCGTCCTAGAA
The DNA here is from genome assembly GCA_943355165.1 of uncultured Saccharimonas sp. (SeqCode). Taxonomy (GTDB): domain Bacteria; phylum Patescibacteriota; class Saccharimonadia; order Saccharimonadales; family AQU-01; genus CALRGT01. Next base: position 13,869 of record CALREK010000001.1, read on the forward strand.
CATAAGCCAAGGACTCCTCGCCAATATAAACACGCGTATCAACAAAGAGTAAGTTCTCGTATTTTGCGTGATCGGCACCTGTTTGCCTAGCCAGAAATCTCCCGCCATTATCTTGACTAACGATTCTAATAGGTAGGCTGGTGTTGTCTTTAACTCCTTCAACAACCTTTACAGTGTCATCTGTCGATCCATCATCTACCACAATGATTTCAAATTTTACAATTTCGGCATAATCAAGTGCTGTCTTAATTTTACTTATAGTGCTTGGCAGCCATTTTGACCCGTTATAAGTAGGTACTACGACAGTCAAGCCTTCTGATTTGAATTTATTATTGTTCATTATTTTACGCTTTTTCTGATTAGTTGGCTGTTTGGGTGTGAAATCCTATTATAGCAATGATGATACGCTAAATAAAATCCCCTAACTTTTTTGCATCCAACAGTCTAAACTATATAGTAATGAAGAAGACTACATTTACTTTTATCATTTTGAGCGCTGCAGCTTCGTTCTTTAATTACGCAACATACCCAGCACTATCTCGAATATTAAACGTCAATCAGTTCGTCGATATTACAGTCGCTCTTGCTCTATTCACCCAATTATCCTCATTTACACTAACTATCGTCGCCATAACTATTGGACTTTCAAAACAAAACGGTCCTGAATTAAATTCTACTATTGAAAAATTACAGGCAGTTTTAGCGCATATGTTTTTGGGAGTAATCCTAATATTCCTAATTTTGTCACCATTATTCATGCAAAAGCTACATCTACCAGCTTCAATGCTATTGCCTATTTGTGCGATGCTCGCGTTATCAATATCTATGTCCGTAATCACTGGTTATCTGAACGGAAAACAAAAATTAGTCAAACTCGGAACAGCCATTATGTTGTCTGCAGTTTTACAATTTTTACTATGCATAATCGTTGGAATAATAACAAAAAATGGAGCTCTCGCACTTGATGCCATGGCTTTAGGCTCGCTAATTTCTATAATATTCATCTACATTTTCTACAAGGATGAAAACTTGCCAAGATTGAGTACAATTTTCATCCATCGACTCGATCTTTACCGTTCTAAACCTATGCGTGCGCTTATAACTTTCACTGTTTGGGCTTCACTTGCTGCTATAGCGACAAATATTCTAATGATTTTTGATTTATTACTAGTTAATAATCGGCAGGTAGATGCCCAGGCGTACACCGACCTTTATGTTGTTAGTCGGATAGTGTTCTTTGGTGGTATGCTTTTTGTTTGGCCATTTTTATCAAATATACATATCGGCCAACCAAAGCATAATATCGATTTACTTAAAAGATTAACTTCATTATTTATTGCAATTTCTGTGTCTGCATCAGTTGTCATGGCTTTATTTGGTAAGCAAGTCGTAGAGTTGCTACTAGGGTCGGGTCATCAAGCTAGTATTGATATAAGATGGCTTGCAATCATGTCAATTATCTATAAATTTATATATCTAATGATTACCGCCCTGACTCTAAGTTTCATTGTAATGAGAAGTTATTGGGCAATTGGCTTACCTATTGTTCTCACAGTTGTAAGTCTGGGATTCGTATTTGCTTCTGGACCTAATATATCGACAGCAAGATTAGTATCCGGACTAGATATTTCGGCCACAATGGGGCTAGGTGTCGGCTTGGTTGCATTTTTCCGACAAAAAAATGCACCTAAATTCAATTAACCAAAGACTTACTCTGATTTTCTATAGATACTTGACTAGTTCTCGTATGACTATCTGGTGATCGAATTCACTTGCTTGTTCAGCCGCATCTTTGGCCATTTTTTTTCTTAACTTATCATCTTTTAGTAAATTAATAAGCGCATCAGCAAAACGCTTTGTGTCGTATAGAGGCGAGCTAATATATCCTTTTTTATAGACACCACCAAATATATCTAAATCGTAAGACACTACGGGAAGGGCGCACGACATAGCCTCACATACTGCTAGTCCCCAGCCGTTTTCATGATCTGGACAAAGAAAAACTTTTGCACTTTTTAGAATATTATAAACTTCTTCTTTATCAATAAATCCGAGAAGACTAAAACTATCAGACAAAGAAGCTTCGGATAATTTTTCTTTCATTTTATTCACATAACTATCACCACCACCGCCGATCCAGGCTAATTTCAATTCTGGAAACTCTGCATGTACTCTCTTCCAAATCTTTACTGTATCAAAAATACCTTTTACCGGGGTTATCCTGCCTAAAACAACAACATCATAATTGTATTTTTTTGTAACTTTAAAATCATGTATTTTTTTAAAGTCTATTCCTGCGCCTAGTATGCCTAACTTGTCTCCAGTAAATCCTAGATCTAGAACTTCGTCATAAAGTTTTTTATTAAGTGCAAATATCTTGCTGCTACGCTTCTTCATCATCCAAAAGCTCAATCTTTGTAGTCTAAATGCTACTACATTAACCAGATAGCTACCTTGTCGATTTTTGGGGCTCAATAGCACATGATAGATTCTTGACAACCATTTAATGTCAGGATTGCGTCTAGCTATTAAAAACGAAGGCCAAATGTCTGCATATGCAATGTCCGATGAAGAGTAAATAGTCTGTAGATTTTCTTCCTTTTTCAATATCCCATATACTTGCATGGCTCGAATTACATATGAGAAAAATATGAAGAACGGATTACCCTTATTATCAAATCTATTTGGAGGCAAAAACCTAAATTCTATGTTTGTTTGATCTATTTTGTCCCAGTGTTTTTTTACGAATAGAGGCGTTATGACAATAATTTTTATGTTTTTAGGCAACCTAGGAGCAATGTCCAAAAAAAGCTGGTCTCCACCAGTAATTACATCCGAATAAACTAGCCCCGTATAAAGAACATGAACTGTTTTTTGATTTGATGGTTTTTTCTGCGGTTTGGCCATATAATCAACTAAACTGTAAATATTGTAATTATTTGCAGTTTTTCTTCTTCTGTAAGTTCTGGGTTATTGCCAAAATATAATCCTTGCTCATGAATTAAACCAGCATTGGAGTCGACCAAAGTAGCATCTTGATACTTTGAGAAAAATGGCTGCTTAGTCATATCACCACCGACAATTGGGCGAAGCTCAATTATGCCGTCACACTTCGCCACTAAATCATCACGTATTTTTTTGGAGCGGCAAACTATAGGAACCGCAAAATTAGACAACAGGTCTATGTGATCGTACTTAACTGGATAAAAAAGATCGTCCCGTGCATAAATCTTCTCTGCAAGCTTATGAAATGTGTCTCGCCTCTTCTCAATAATCTCATCAAGATATGGAATCTGGGTATTGCCAATGAAGCCGTTAATTTCAGTCGGTCGCAGATTATAGCCTAAATCATAAAAGGTATAGCGTGAGTAAAATGTACTGTTAACATCGTGCTTAGTACGGATGGCTTGCTGTGCTTTTTCTGCAAGGTTCCTATCCCAACCATGCGCACGAACAAGTCGTAACATAGTTGCAACCTCTTCATCGTCAGTGCACACTGCACCGCCCTCAATTGTTGACATATGATGACCGACATAAAACGAGAAAGTGCTAGCTAGTCCGAAATTGCCAAGCTTCTCGCCTTTATAGACCGTCCCTAAAGACTCGCAGTTATCTTCTGCTAAAATTATGTTTTGGTCGTCACAAATTTTGCGAATCTCGTCTATATCATCGCAAAAACCAAGTAAATTCGTAATAAACAGCATCTTAATATCATTAACTTTAAGAGATTCTGAGAATTTTTTGCTAGAGACGTTAAGAGTATCTAGCTCGACATCAATAGGTACGACCTCAAGGCCGAGCTCAATAAGAGGCATAACATTCGTAGACCAAGTTAACGTAGACACGCCTACTTTGTCGCCTTTATTCAGTCTACCCAGGTTAAGTAGCGCTTGAATTATTGCTAAGTTAGCCGAACTACCGCTATTAACAAATACACAATACTTTCTACCCTGCCACTTCGCAAAGTTTTCTTCAAACTTATTGCACTCTGGCCCGAAACTTAACATATCGGCTTCTTGAATAAATTTTACTAGCTTATTCTTAGTATCTTGTTCGTTATAAAAGGTTGTTTTAATCAGTTTTATCATTACTAAAATTATAGACTGTCTGCCGAAAATCGACAACCAGCAGCACACAATCTACAACTATATATACCAATAACTAATATTTTAGCGGTATAATGAACTAATCAAACAGGAAATCTACATGAACAATAGAATAATCAGTCTAGTCATACCCGTTCACAACGAACAAGACAACTTGCTCTGGCATCACGACAAAATAACTAATTTTTTAGACTCCACGGAGCAGCCTTTTGAAATTATATATGTAGATGACGGCAGCACAGATGATTCTCTCGCCCTACTCCGAAAGCTTCAAAAGAATAATCCAAAAACTGTGCACTATCTTTCGTTGTCGAGAAATTTCGGCAAAGAATCTGCAACAACAGCAGGCTTGGGTGTTGCTAAGGGGGATGCTGTCGTCGTTATGGATGCAGATGGACAGCACCCAATTGAGCTGGTCAAAACATTCATAGAACTATGGCATGCAGGAAACGATGTAGTCATTGGTGTTCGCACTTCAAATAAAAACGAAGGCGTTGTAAAGAAGTATGGTTCAAAACTTTTCTATGCAACCCTAAAATTTATTGGCGGCAAAGAAGTCGTAGCAGGTACAACCGATTTTAGACTTATAGATCAGACTGTAGTGGCTGAATTTAATAAATTTACTGAGCGTAATCGTGTTACACGCAACCTGGTTGATTGGCTAGGCTATAAAAGAGTTGAAGTTCCATTTGAGGCAGCCGAAAGGCACGCTGGCACTGCGGCCTACTCGTTCCGTAAACTATTTAAACTCGCTATTAACGGCATAGTCTCACATTCAACGCGCCCCCTTAAACTAATAGCCCTGCTTGGTCTTATAATTTCTACGTTATCGGCCGGCTTAGGAATCGTTCTTACGATTGACAAGTACGGCTTTGGCGACCCGCTAGGTCTGTCGGTTACTGGCAGCGCGCTTCTAGCATTGTTTGTGAGTTTTCTCGTTGGTATCGTATTGGTTTGCCAAGGACTATTGGCGCTATACCTTGAAAGCGTATATTACGAAACTCAGAATCGACCGCTTTATGTTATTAAGGAGCATAGGTAAGTGCACATAGTTTGGTTCTCGTGGAAGGACATAAATCACCCAGAAGCAGGTGGAGCCGAGGCCGTATCAGATCAAATACGAAAAAGACTGGTAAAAGATGGCCACAGCGTTACTCTTATCACTACAAAATACCCTGACTCAAAACACGAAGAAGTCGTTGACGGGGTTAAGGTTATTCGTACTGGCGGTAGATATACTGTTTACGTTCGTGCTAAAAGCGCTTATAGGATAATTGGCTCTGATGCAGACATAATTATCGACGAGATGAACACTATTCCATTCACTCCTTTTCGTTATACCAAGAACATACCCGTAGTATTACTAACTTATCAGCTAGCCCGTTCGGTTTGGTTCTATCAACTGCCTCTTCCCTTGTCGTTAATTGGATACTTGGTTGAGCCAATCTACTTAAAAGTAATGTCAAAAAAGTACGAGACGATAATTACTGAGTCCAATAGCACAAAAAATGATTTAATAAAGTTCGGCTTTATTGCTGATAGGATCAAAGTTTTTCGAGTAGGAATAACTACTTTGCGCCCAATATCTTTGCCTTCGAAAAAATCTAACAATAATGTTCTCTTCCTAGGTTCATTACGACCCATGAAGCGACCTATCGACGCTATTAAGGCCTTTGAGTTTGCTAGAGATGCTCAGCCTAATCTAAGACTAGTAATAGCTGGGGGCGGAAAAGGTCCTTATGCGAACAAAGTCACCAAATACGCTAAGCAGTCCAGGCATTCCGCAGCTATAGATCTTAAGGGTAGAGTAGAAGAGGCGGAAAAGAGAATTTTATTGGAGGAGTCAGGAGTGATATTAGTTACCTCAATAAAAGAAGGCTGGGGCTTAATAGTAACTGAGGCTAACTGTCACGGGACACCGGCAATTGTATACGACACAGATGGCTTAAGAGACAGCGTGCAAGACGATATTACTGGTAAGATTGTGAGCAATGGCGATCCCTTAAGTATGGGGCGGTCGCTAGTAAACCTAATTAACGACAAAGACGAGTACAATAAACTACGCCTTGAGGCCTATAATCAATCAAAACAGTACACATCTGACAACTCATACAACGATTTTGTGCAAGCAATCGGCATAAAGCTGAACAAATGACAACCAAGCTAATTACTTTTGATATAATATTGTGTAATGGCTGATATGACCAAAAAAATAATTCGCGTATTTATTGATGCCGACGTGATCTGCTTGGATCACTTTAGTGGCATTGGCCACTACACCGCATCCTTGCTAAAAGATATTGACTCCCTGCTAGAGAACGATAAATACAAACATATCAAAATAACACTTGGCGCCCCACGACGCTCATTTCACAGACTAGAATCTTACGGTTTTAATAATTTTAAACTCAAAAAAATGCCTACCTCCCACAGAATTACTAATGGTCTCAGAAAACGAGATTTATTACCTCCAATAGATTTAATCTTTGGTAAGCAGATTTATGTATTCCCCAACTATAGTTCTTGGCCAACTACTGGTAGTCCTGTAGTTCCAATAGTATATGATTTGTCTTATGTGCTGCATCCTGAATTCGCTGACGACAACAATAGAATATTTCTAGAAAAACAAGTTCGTTTGTCAGCCAAAAGAGCTACCAGAATTATTACCATTTCAAAAAACAGCAAAAAAGAAATTAGCGAGTATTACAAATACGAGTCTGAAAAAATTGAAATATTATACCCAATAATTGACAAGAGAGTCTTCTATAAAAGAAGTGAGCGTGAAATCAAGAAAGTCATGGCTAGGTACGGAATTTTCGATAAGTGTATCCTTTTCGTAGGCAATATAGAGCCAAGAAAAAATCTAATATCATTACTGAGGGCCTACGAGAAAATAGACCCTGAACTCCAAAAAAAGTATCCATTGCTGCTAGTTGGCGCTAAGGGATGGAAGGATGAAGAAATTCACGATCATATAGAGACCATGCGTGCAAAAGACATTAAAATAATTCAACCATCGGACTATGTCAGCGACCAAGATATGCCCGCCCTAATTAGCGGTGCAAAGATTTTTACGTACATTAGTAAGTATGAGGGCTTCGGCATACCGCCAGTAGAAGCGATGTTTTGCGGAACGCCAGTAATATCAAGTAACAACTCGTCTCTACCCGAAGCAACAGGTAACGCCGCGCTTATGGTTGATGCTGATAGTATTAGCGAAATAACAAAAGCCATAGAGAGCCTGTTAACAAACGATGCATTGAGGCATGAATTAACAATGAAGGGTTATGAGCACATAAAGAAACCTATGTTCGCGGCAGGACAAAGTGGAGAAAAGTTCTTAAAATTGATTGAAAGCATAAAATGACAAAAAATAGAAAATCAGCAAAAGAAATACTGAATAAAATCCCAGTCATTGGCTATTCAGGCAGGCTGACAATGAACAATCTAAAACTACCAATACACATAAATAGAATCAACCAACACATACACAGCCAGGCAGTAAAAACCTCTAATCTTAACAACAAGATCATCCAAACCAACGAACAAATTATTGAACTTAAGGAGATCAATCACATCTTAATGTCTGAACTTTCTAAAGTAAGAAAATCTATTAATAACCTAGAACAATATTCACTTCAAAACGCAAATACAAAAATCGCTCCATCTATCTCACAAGCATCAAATAATAAGCCGGCATTACTAGCTGATAACCACGATTTAGACGACTTTTACATAAAATTCGAAAATGAGTTTAGGGGCAGTGAGATTGACATACTTAACCGTCTTAACGTGTACAGTCCATATTTTAATAAAATACGCGCACAAAACAGCAAACATCCCGTTCTCGACATAGGCTGCGGAAGAGGAGAGTTTTTGCAGTTCATGAAAAATAATAAATATGACGCAGTAGGCCTAGACCTTAATAAGTCGATGGTTGAGTCATCTAAACTAAAGGGCTTCAAGGTCATAGAAGACAATGCTATAACATTCCTAGCAAAAGAAAAAGAACGCAGCTATAGCGCCATTACGGGCTTTCATTTAGTAGAACATATTCAATTCGCCGACCTAATCGAACTTCTTCAGAATTGCTACAAAGCACTTGCGGTTGATGGCTTTGCTCTTTTTGAAACACCTAATCCTGAAAACTTAAGTGTTGGCGCGTTTAGCTTCTATTACGACCCTTCCCATTTACGACCTATACCACCAAAATTCTTGAAGTTCTGCTTTAATTACGTAGGCTTTCGAGATATAAAAATCATACGGCTTCATCCAGCGCTTGAAAAAATATATAAAGACGAAATAATTAATGGCGTGGTCAAAAAACTTTACGGACCTCAAGATTACGCTGTTATAGGCTATAAATAGTCGTCGTTATTATTTAGATTTACTAATTGTAATTTCGAATCCTGGATATATTGAATAAGGCACATGTCGAGCCCTACTAACATTAAACTTGACTGCCTCATCCCACCAATCAGCTACAGTCACAGCGTCAGCATGAAGAATCGCTAAATCTACAGTGTAGTTACCCTCGCTTAATATATTCGGAAACTTCCAGACTATTGAAGCCTGGCTACCACTAATCAATATTGGAAGCTTTACGCCCTCTATCTTTGTGTTTGTGCCGGTTATCTCTTTGCCTGCCGAGTCACGAAGTCTGAAGCCCGCAACAAAACCCTTCAGTTCGTTATTAACTTTTATGTTCTGGTTAATGCTTATAGAGTCCATCTCGACCGCCATACTAATATCTTCACTGATTACCGAACCATCACCCCATCTGTTGCTGTTCTGGCTTTTTTTATTATCAAATTGCTGACTATTCTTTGAGAATAACTTTAGATATTTTTCAGCAATATTACTTGTAGATCCTATGTCGATTATTTTACTTTTTTCGATTAGCATCGCCCTGTCGCAATATTCTCGCACAGCCTCCATATCATGCGTAACCAAAATAACTGTCACCTTATCTTTTTTAAGCTTCTTGAAATAGTCGAAGCATTTACGTTGGAAATCCGCGTCTCCAACTGCTAGTACCTCGTCGATAAGTAAAACATCAGCCTTGGCTCGTACAGCCATAGAAAAAGCTAGCCTAACCTGCATTCCTGATGAATAGTTTTTGAGCTTCTGGTCCATAAATGGCTCAAGCTCTGCAAAATCTACAATTTCATCATACTGTTCTGTTATTTCCTTTTTGCTAAAGCCTAGTAGGGCTCCGTTAAGAAAAACGTTCTCACGACCCGTAAGTTCCGGACTAAAGCCAACACCTAATTCAATAAAGGGCACTAATCGTCCAGAAATCTCTATCAAACCTTTGCTAGGCTGGTATATTCCAGCCAGCATTTTTAATAAGGTACTCTTGCCGCTACCATTGCGCCCAACAATTCCAAAAAATTCACCCTTTTTTACCTCAAAAGATATGTCACTCAGCGCCTGCTGAACTTCATATGTGCGCCTTTTGCGAATATAGCCAATAGCGTTAGTAAAAATATTCTTTATCGAGCTTACTTTTTCGTGCGGCAGCTTAAAGGTTTTCGACACGGCTCTGACTTGAATAGCATTTTCAATCTCTCCCATGCTATACATTCTCCGCAAAATTTGGTGATTTTTTTCTAAAATATATTGCGGCAAACACGGCAAGAACTAGCACTATCATTATGGGTGCTACATAGGCCATTTTATTATGATAAACCGAGGCGATTGTTGCGGTCTTATTGGTTACTAGTCCGTACCTGGCGTCTTGGATTATTTGAGCAACTGGATTAATCATGATCAATTTTGCAACTATTGGACTTTTTTGAGTTACGTAAGAAAAAGCGTAAAGGATTGGTGTCGCATAAAATGCCGCCTGAACGATTACTTCCCAGATATAGTTCAGGTCACGAAAAGTTACATACGCAGCACTCAAAATAAAGCTGACAGCTAAAGCAAATACGAATAATTCAGCAATTAGAAGAGGAAACAGTAAGGCGTAATGATTTGGCTCAGCCTTACCGAGCCACATGAATAATGACACGACCAGAAGATTTAAGCTTAGATTTATGAGTGCGGAGAACGATCCGGCCAACACTATTACATATCTTGGGAAATTAACTTTTCTTAATATGTCTCCCTTGCCAACTATTGATCCTACGCTACCGGTGGTAACTTCCACAAAATAATTCCACAAAATAATTCCAAGGAGAAGATACACACCAAAATGCGGGACATCTCCACCAGTCTTTAAGACAACCACAAATACGACGTATAAAATCATAAAAAGAAACAATGGGCGCAATAAAGTCCACAAATAACCTAGTACTGAGTTTTGGTACCTAAGTTTAAAGTCAGTCTTAATCAACTGCTTTAGTAGAATATATGAATATCGATAACGGTTCTTTAGTTTTTCCACGTCATCTTATTCTATAACTTATAGCACCTCACATCAATCAATTGTATTCTTGTTATTCCAGAAATGCCGATTGTCGTGTAGGCTAATATTATGACAAAGAAAGTATTAGTGACCGGATTAAATGGATTTGTTGGCAAACACCTAGTACGAGAATTAGCACAATCTGGTTGCAAAATTGGCGGCATATCGCGAGAACCGGATGTGTCTCCAGAGATAAAAGACCTAGTCGACGAATATATAGTTTGTGACTTGGCTGATGCAAACGAGGTAAATAAACTTGATTTAAGTTCTTATGACGCGTTTATAAGCCTGGCTGGACTAGCTAATGTAGGCCAGTCCTTTGATCAATCAGACTTATACCAAAAAGTTAATGTTGCTGTTTTGACGAATATCTGCCAAAGACTCGTAGATCAAGGCAGCAAGGCGAGGGTCATAGCAGTCAGCACAGGCGCAGTATATGATGGAGAACAGGCTCTGCCCTTAAAAGAAGACTCGAAACTTATAATAAACGGTTCGCCCTATGCACTAAGCAAAATAGCCATGGAGAAATCTCTGGACTCTTTCCGCAAAAATAAACAGATTGAGTGCATTGTAGTTAGACCCTTTAATCATATTGGCCCAGGGCAAGGCCAAGGATTCTTGGTCCCAGATATGTATCACAGAATGGTTGAAGCTGTAGCTGGCAATGGTGTTTTAAGATCAGGCAACTTACATACTCGACGTGACTACACTGATGTGCGTGACGTAGTTAGGGCCTACGTTTTGCTAGCGACAGCCGAAACAGACCTGTTGACGCAGCCAATATACAATGTTTGCAGTGGCGTGTCTCGCAGTGGCGAAGAAATTGTCGACGAACTCAGGCGCTTAATACCCGGTGCGGATAAAATCGAAATACTAGTCGATCCATCACTAGTGCGCCCAAATGATCCTTTGGAGCATCTAGGAGATAACTCCCACCTAATTAATGACACCGGTTGGAAGCCTCAGATCCCATTCGAACAGACTATAGCTGATTTCGTTAAATACTCTTCGCTCTAGAGGACTCTATCGCTAAATCGTTGGAGACCATCATCTTTACTAAGCCGGGGAAGTCGACTTGGCGCTTCCATCCCAAAACTTTTTCGGCTTTTGATGGGTCACCCAATAAAACATCAACTTCGGCAGGGCGCATAAAGGCTGGATCCTGTCTGACATATGGCTTCCAGTCATCTAACCCGATTTCTTTGAAGGCTAGGTCTAAAAACTCTTCTATAGAATGAGTCTCGCCAGTTGCTAGCACAAAATCATCCGGTTTATCCTGCTGCAACATCAACCACATACCTTCAACATAATCGCCAGCATAGCCCCAGTCACGCTTTGGCGTTAAGTCTCCAAGCACAATTTCTTCCTGTAGTCCTAGCTTAATACGAGCTACGGCATTGCTGATTTTTCTGGTAACAAACTCAACGCCACGGTGAGGACCTTCGTGATTAAATAAAATTCCACATGATATAAACATGTCATAGCTCTCGCGGTAATTGCGCGAAATCCAATGACCATAAAGCTTGGCCACCCCATACGGGCTTCTCGGATGAAAAGGCGACTCTTCAGTATAGCCAGTTGCTGGTCGATTATACTCAAGCCCGCCATACATTTCTGAAGTAGATGCTTGATAAATTCGCATAGTCTTTTCGCCGCCAACAATTCTTACCGCTTCAAGCAAGTTAAGAACACCCTTTGCCGTAACGTCAGATGTTAAAATCGGTTCCTTGAATGAACCACCCACGAAGCTCCAAGCACCTAAGTTATATATTTCATCAGGCTTAGAGATTTGCAGCGCCTTCACTAGAGACGAAATATCTGTCAAATCGCCTTCAATCAACTCAACTTTCGGAAAGCTAGCCTCAACTACTGAGCGTTTAGGATTATGCTGTCCCCTAATTAATCCATATACTTGGTAATTTTTTGATAACAACAATTCAGCAAGATGAAAGCCATCCTGACCGGTAATTCCTGTGATAAGTGCCCTCTTTGCCATTACTTCTCCTTAATCTAATAGCTGTTATTTTAACAGATATCAACGTATAGTTTAAGAGGTCAATAGAAATAGTTTCGGAACGCAGGCTACTAAAAGTACATTTTATTTAATTGTTTACGTGATTTACTAATTTAATATTCGAGTACACACTTATGAAAATCGGAATCGACGCCAGACCATTGCAAAACCACAACCAATTTAGGGGAATTGGCAAAACTTTAGAATTTTTTATAAAATACTCGCGAGCAGATAACGGCAGCAACAAAAAGTTCATATATTATATCGACGGCGGCCTTCCCACACCAAATCTGCTTAAAGATACGCCTGAAGCTCAGATAATTACACTTCCTACCGCCAAACTTGGACGACGTAAATACTTTAGATCGGTACTTAGGTCATCTAAGCCAATTATACCTAGCCAAGATGATATCGGGGTTCTACTTCAGTTCGACGCGAGCCTAGGCGTACCGACTTCTGTTCCTACTGTTACGATTTTTTATGATTTAATTCCGCTAATTTTTCGCAACAAAACAAATCTTCATAGAATCAGGAACTTTCGACAATTCAGAAACAAAATTTCCGATTACGCACATTGGCAAAAATACGTCAGAACTCTAAAGGAATATAAGAAGTCGCGTGTTATCGTAGCCATCTCTAAATCTTCACTAGATGACATGCGCCATTATTTACCAGAACTTAAAAAAATTGATGCTAGAGTTGTGAGCTTAGGAATAGCAGAAATAGGGCAATATAGCCTGGCATCAAATAGTATAAAAAATCTAGCGAGTAAACGTTTCTTGCTTTATGTAGGCGGCATAGACTCTCGTAAAAATATCATGAAATTATTGCAAAGTTTTTTTAACCTAAAATCAGAAAATCCCGACCTAAGATTAGTTGTAGTTGGCAAAGAGTTTGAATTAAAAGATCAATTGAAAGATATTGGCTGGACTAATCTCATGGACGCCAATAGCCAGTTTTCGAATGACGTAATATCTACTGGCTACATAAATGGCGACGACCTTACGTACTTATATTCAAGAGCAGAGGCATTCGTTTTCCCTAGCAGCTATGAAGGCTTCGGCCTGCCTGTATTAGAGGCGATGCAAGCAGGCTGTCCGGTGATAGCCTACAATAACTCGTCAATCCCAGAAGTAACAGGCGATGCAGCATTACTAGTAAAAGACGGGGAATCATTAA
>CALREK010000002.1:0-26321 GCA_943355165.1 uncultured Saccharimonas sp. (SeqCode)
ATTCTTTGTTTGACTTTTACCGATTCAGCTACGGCTACACTACGTAAAAGATTAACCAATCTAATCGGCCAGACAGCCTATGATGTTAGCATAAATACTTATCACTCTTTTGGTAGTGACTTAATTAGACGAATGCCGGAATATTTTGTTGATGATTCAGATATGCGGCCAGCCGACGATTTGAGCATTGACCAAACTTATAGAGATATACTAGGGAAACTATCTTATTCCAATCCTCTAAAATTCTCTACAAGAAATATAAGTAATATACGCTCCATGATAAGTGATTTTAAGCGAGCACTGATGTCGCCAGACGACGTTCGAGCTATTGCAGAAGCTAACCTAAAATTTATTAGTTCAATGAGCGAAACAACTGTGCGTATCTTAGGCACCATAAAACGAATGGACAAGTCCGCTATACCCAAATTCGCAGAACTAGCCGAAGAAACTACAGACAAATATACTAGTGGCGCTGAATTACCGCGAAATACTAGACCAATGCACGAACAGTGGCAAGAAGAACTTGAACTTGCATTAGAATTCTATGACGAAACAGGTAAAACTAACGAAATAACTGGCTGGAAGAATAACTGGCTGGCCAAAAATAGTAATGCTGAATTTATTGTCAAAAACGAGATGACGTCAAAAAAATTGTTAGCGATGGCAGACCTATATCAGGACTATTTAAAGTCATTAGAGAGTCAGCAACTATTTGATTACGACGACATGATCATGAAAGTGATTAAGGGCCTTCAAACTAACGACGATTTGCGCTACACAATACAAGAGCAATATCAGTATATTATGTTGGATGAGTTTCAAGATACAAATATCGCTCAAATGGATTTGATTAATCTACTTGCCGATAATCCAGTAAATGAAGGCCGTCCAAACATCATGGCGGTAGGAGACGACGATCAGGCCATATACGCTTTTCAGGGCGCAAAATACTCTCATATGCTTGCATTTTATAATACCTACAGGGAAGTAAAGGTAGTTACTCTAATAGAAAATTATCGCTCACATAAGGATATATTATTCGTAGCTCATGGGGTTGCTGAACAAATCGAATCTAGACTTCATCATAACTTTACAGAAATTAACAAAACACTAACTGCCAGCAACTCCAGTCTGCCAAACAAGGCTGAGATTGAAAGGCGCGAATTCAAGACAGACTTAGCGGAATACGGATGGATCACCAGACAAGTTGGTGACTTGATAAGCGGTGGAGTAGACCCAAATGAGATAGCAATACTGGCACCACAACATCGTTATCTTGAACCTTTAGTGTCGTTTTTTGCTAAAGCAGGAATAGCTATACGCTACGACAAACAAGAAAATGTTTTAGATAATCCAATAGTTCTAGAACTAACACAGATGTGCCACTTAATTACGGCAATCAACTGCGGGGACGACGAAACGGCAGGTAGCTTGTGGGCGGAAGTATTAAGTTACGAATACTGGAATCTTCCAACTAGCACAATTTGGGAATTGTCTTGGCAGGCCAATGACGAGAAGAAGGACTGGACTATTATATTACTGGCTAATCCATCAACAAAAATGATTGCACTATTCTTTATTAGACTAGGATTTATCATTAAATCAGAAACACTAGAAACTATGCTAGATTATATAATTGGCGTAAAAGCAGTCGACCTTAAAGAGGATGAAGTTGAAGCTTTTAGTTCTCCATTTTACCAATACTATTTTAACGACAAAATGTTGGTCGATGAACCTACAAAGTTCTGGGACTTACTAAACAACTTGACTGTACTTAGACAGCATTTACGAGAATACAAACAGCAAGATATAAGTCCACTAAATTTGCATGATTTTATTGATTTCGTTGTGGCGCATCGATTAGCAAATATTAAAATCCTAAACACTAGTCCATACAACCAATCAGATAATGCTGTACAACTAATGACGACATTTAAGGCTAAAGGGCAGGAATTTGAAGCGGTATTTGTGATTGCGGCGAACGACGAAGTTTGGGGCAGCAAGACACGAACAAAATCATCTGCACTTACTGTCCCCACAAATCTAAACTTCATAACATATGGCGGCACCAATGATGACGAGCGGCTCAGACTGTTCTTTGTTGCAGTAACGCGTGCTAAGTCAAAGTTATACATATCAAACTTCCAGGCTAGTTACGCAGGCAAACAAATGACTAGACTACGATATCTAGAAGAAAACGAAGACGAAAATGGCAAGACTATCAGCCTGTTACTGCCAGAAAACATGCAAGAAATAATTATTGACGATAGTGAAGCCCCGGAAATAGAACACCTAATGAGTTATTGGGAGAATAGACATACACAGGATATCAAAAATACAGATCTTAAAAAACTTCTAGTTCCTAGATTAGAAAAATTCCTACTTAGCCCTACGCATGTAAATAGTTTTATCGATACAACTTATGGCGGGCCAAAAAATTTCTTTGTAAACACAATACTACGGTTTCCTAAAGCCCCAACCATATCCGGACAGTACGGTAACGCCTTCCACGAGACGCTAGAATGGGTTCATAATTATAATCGGAAGAATGGTTCGCTGCCAACAATTAAACAGCTTCAAGAGCAGTTTGAAATTAGAATTAAATCTAAAAAGATGTCAGAACAAGATACGAAACTTTTAACAGAAAAGGGCCATCAGTCACTTGCTGTATATTACAAGCAAAAATCATCACAGTTTAATGCTGCGAATGAACATGAGTTCAACTTTAAGCATGAAGGTGTGTTTATCGATGACGCGCATTTATCTGGCAAGATCGACCAACTCATTATAAACAAAATAGACAAGACAATTGTTGTGGTTGATTTTAAGACTGGATCAAGTTACAGCAGATGGACTAACGAAAAAAAATTACACAAGTACAAACAACAACTATATTTCTATAAACTACTCGTAGAGAACTCACATACATATGCAGGATATAAAGTTGTCGATGCGTACTTGCAGTTCGTAGAACCAAATGACGACAATGAAATTATAGAATTGCACTTAAACTTTAACGAATCAGAGCTAGAACATACCAGAAGACTGATCAGTAAAGTATGGCAACATATCATGGATTTAGATTTCCCTGATACAACAAATTACGACGATAGTTACAAGGGAATGATACAGCTAGAAACTGATTTGATAGACGGAATCATTTAGTAAATAAAACACCCTGACTTTCATCAGGGTGTTTAGTTCTAATAGTTAGAAGCTATTATTTTTTGCGAGAAGCTGGCTTCTTGCGAGCCGGTGCTTTTTTGGCTGTACTTTTTGTTGTTGTCTTAGCTCGTGCAGATGTCGACTTAGCTCGTGCAGAAGTTGACTTAGTGCGTGAAGTTGAAGACTTAGCTTTTACTAAACGTGTAGGGAATGTAGACTCATCTGCAAATACCATACCGTAAAGGTTAATACCTACAAGAGCGCCCAAGAATGGTGCTGATGCATAGGCCCAGCTCCATGAATAAATACCTGCAGCTACTGCTGGGTTTAGAACTGCGTTTGATGCAAGCGACGCAACAAGAATACCTACGAACAATGAACCACCGATAATTGCAGCGTTCTTGCTTGTCTCATGCTTCTGGAAAATAGCAGATGCAAAACCAAATGCAAAGATCATTGTACCGATTGCTTCTGCTGCAAATACTTTTCGTGAAAATTCAGTTCCGGCAACACTTTCTAGGCTATGGCCCAAGAAATACTTAATCAACGCGTAGGCAGCAAGACCACCTAAGAATTGAAACGTGATGTTTGCTACAGCTTTAAATGTAGAGATTCTTCTTACAGACCACAAACCGAATGTTATTGCAGGGTTAAGATGTGCGCCTGAAAACGCGCCAACTGTTACTGTAAATAATGCTACTGTTCCACCCGCTGCTAACGCTGCGAATAATGGAAATGATGTTCGACCTACGATTGTATAAACGACTAATGCTAGTGTCGCTGTTCCGATGAATTCTGCTAACAACATAGCGAGTTGTTTTCTTCCAAACATGATTGACCCTCCGTTAATTAATCCTATGGAATTAATCATAAATGCTTTTTGTGTTATATGCAAATATCAGTCAATAAACACAACAACAATCTATTTTTTTCTGTTAACAATTTATCGGAAAATATCGTAAACAAATTGTACAAATTAACGGCGTAAATGACGACGCTTGAGACCTGCAACTTGTAGTCTTACTGACTGACGATCTATCATACCTTGTGCGTGTTCTAATGATACTTGATCTTTTGCCTCTAACTTAAGTTTGTGCGCGTAATCAAATGCTTTTTGAGCTTCTTGTTCATTAATTTCATCGGCGTTGTCGGCCTCGTCAACTAGTACTCTTAGCACATTATCTGCAACTTCAATTACACCGCCATTTGTAGCGTAGTATTCAATCATATCGTCTTTGTCGGTTGCTTTTCTGCGAACACCAATTACGCCATGAGTCGCAACACTAATAAGCGGCATGTGTCCTGGCATAACACCAATCTGACCTTCCATAGTAGGAAGCAAAACTTCATAGACTTCTTCGCCGAATTTTACTCCACCAAGTGTAACTAACTCAAATCTGATCATCTTCCTAGATTTCTTTCTCTATGCAATCTGTCTTCGATTGCTTCTTTAATAGACAAGTAAGAGCCGGGCACATCGCCAACTACGAACTCTACACTAGCTTTTTCGATAACTTCGATTTCTTCACCGCGAATATACGCCTTGAATGATTCTTGCTGCTGGGCAGTAAGAGCATCGTTAAGGTTTGGTTCTGTTGGGAAATATGGAATTTGTTCAGACATTATTTCTTGCTTTCTACTACTTCAGAAATATCACCCTTCATATAGAATGCAGACTCAGGTTTGTCGTCGTGTTTGCCGGCTAAGATTTCTTGGAATCCTGCAATCGTATCGGCTAATGAAACATACTTACCAGGCATTCCGATAAATGGTTCAGCAACGTGGAAAGGCTGGGTCAAGAATCTCTGGATACGGCGAGCACGTGCAACTGTCTGCTTATCTTCATCAGACAATTCTTCCATACCCAAAATTGCAATAATATCTTGCAAGTCTTTGTAGCGCTGTAGCACTCGTTGTACTTCACGGGCAACTGTATAGTGTTCGTCACCGACAATTTCTGGATCAAGAATAGTTGAGCTAGAATCTAGCGGATCAACAGCAGGGTATAGACCGAGCTCAGTTAAAGCACGGTTCAAAACGATAGTTGAGTCAAGGTGAGCGAATGTTGTAGCTGGAGCTGGGTCAGTTAAGTCATCGGCTGGTACATATACAGCTTGGACTGATGTGATAGAACCCTTACGAGTACTAGTAATACGTTCCTGTAGCTGGCCCATTTCTTGAGCCAAGTTTGGCTGGTAACCTACAGCTGATGGCAAGCGGCCAAGTAGAGCTGACACTTCGGCACCGGCTTGAGTAAAGCGGAAGATGTTGTCAACGAATAACAAAACATCGCTACCTTTGTCGCGGAATCCTTCGGCAATAGTTAGACCGCTAAGTGCTACACGTAGACGTGCGCCAGGAGGCTCATTCATTTGACCGAAGACTAATGAAGTCTTGTCCAGAACGCCAGATTCGGCCATTTCATGATACAAGTCATTACCTTCGCGTGTTCGTTCGCCAACACCAGCAAATACCGAGAATCCACTGTGGAACTTAGCGATGTTGTTAATGAGCTCTGTTATAAGAACTGTCTTGCCAACACCAGCACCACCAAATAGTCCTACCTTACCACCACGAGTAATTGGACAAATAAGGTCGATAACCTTGATGCCTGTTTCTAGAATTTCAACACTACCAGACTGGTCAATCAAAGCTGGAGGAGCGCGGTGAATAGTTGCGCGTTCTTTAAATGTGCCTGGCTTGCCGTCAATCGGCTCGCCAATAACGTTAAACATTCTTCCGAGTGTATCTTCACCAATTGGCACGCTAATGGCAGTACCAGTATCAGTTACTACTGATCCACGAGCTAGACCATCTGTTGAGCCTAGTGATACCGCACGAATGCTTGACTCACTAAGATGCTGAGCAACCTCCATGACAACCTTAGTGTCGCCAACCATAACTTCTAATGCGTTATAAATAGCTGGTAAATGTCCGCCTTCAAATTCAACGTCAATAACCACGCCAACGATTTGGCTAATTTTACCGGTTTGAGTTTTGGCTGCTGTTTTGTCTGTCATAGTTGTTCTCCTTGTTCTTGTCTTAGTGCTTGCTTGTTTAGTTCGGTTGATTGATATAATTTCTTGTTTTGGTGCCTGGAATCTTGCCCCTCAATAATCTGATAATTTACCATGTTATTTCATAGCCTCCGCTCCACCGGTAATTTCGGCTAATTCCTGAGTAATGGCCGACTGGCGTGCTGTGTTAAAGGCCAACGTTAGGTCGTCTATCAAATCAGAAGCGTTGTCTGTAGCACTTTTCATTGCCATCATTCTCATAGAATGCTCAGAAGCCAAACTTTCAAGCAAAGCCTGCCATAATTGAACTTCTAATAATCTTTCTGTGACGCTATCTAATACTTCTGCAACAGATGGTTCAAATGTAACTTGGGCTAACGAGTCGACGTTTTCTGTCGCCTCAAATCGTGCAGGCAGCAAAGATAAACTTTTTGCTATCTGGACAATGTTAGTCTTAAATTCAGTATAAATAAGCTGCACATCGTCAACTTTTTTATCTGCATACATTCCCGACAACGAGCTAAGTAATGGTCGAACGTCATTTGAGGTAGGCTGATCGCCGTAACCATCATAGGCAGCAACCAAATCAACACCCTCTAAACGTCGTGCAAATTGAGCGGCCTGCTTACCGATAGCAACTACTTGCGACTTAACACCGGTCTTGCTATCTTCCACGATGGCCTTTGCAAGTAATCGAATAACATTAGAGTTGTACGATCCGGCTAGACCTCTGTTGCTCGTAATGACAACATACAGTCTTGTTTTGATGTCGCGTTTTACAAATAACGGATGATCGTTAACTTCAGTAATCGCACTCAAACGAGTTAATAGCGAATAAGCGGCCTCACGATAGGCTCGTCCATGTTGAGCGAACTCTTGTGCGCGGCGCATTTTACTAGCGGCTACTAATTCCATAGCCTTAGTGATCTGCTTAGTGTTCTTAACACTGCCGATTCTGCGCTTTAGTACAATAGTATTAGCCACTTATTTGCTCCCGTTTATTTCTTTTCTTCAAGTTTGTAGCTGCTAGCAATCTTATATGCAAGCTTGATGATTTTCTCTTTTACTTTAGCGTCTGGTTCGGCGCCAGTGTTGATGACTTCAATCTCTTTGGCTAGTTCGTGCTTAATATCACGAAGTAGGTTAGCTTCTGCCAACTTAACTTTATCGAGAGGGATAGCGTCAAAACAACCTTCACTTGCAGCTAATAGGGTAGAGTACATCTGCCAGATTCCGTAAGGGCTAAACTGAGGTTGCTTGAGTAGCTCTGTTAATCTCTGGCCACGCTCGATACGATGTCGAGTTTCGGTGTCTAGATCGGTAGAGAACTGTGAGAAAGCGGCAAGTTCACGGAACTGAGCTAATTCGATACGCAATGATTTTGCGACACTCTTAACTGCCTTAGTTTGGGCATTTCCACCCACGCGTGAGACAGAAAGACCGACTGAAATAGCCGGGCGAATACCCTGATAAAACAAGTTAGTTTCCATGAAAATCTGACCATCAGTGATAGAAATAACGTTGGTAGGAATATAGGCACTAATGTCACCAGCCTGAGTTTCAATAATAGGCAAGGCAGTAAGACTACCAGCACCCAATTCGTCGCTCATTTTGGCTGCACGCTCTAGTAAACGAGAGTGCAAATAGAATACGTCACCAGGGTAAGCTTCGCGGCCCGGTGGGCGCCTTAATAATAGTGACATCTGGCGGTAAGCAGCAGCATGCTTGGTCAAATCATCATAGATGATCAAGGCGTGCTGTTTGTTATCGCGGAAATATTCACCCATAGTCGCACCTGCATAAGGCGCCAAATACTGTAAGCTTGCTGGATCGGCTGCACTTGTAGCAACAATAATCGACTGGTCCATAACGCCTTCACGCTTTAGTCGCTCAATCAAACGAGCAACCTTGCTTAGCTTCTGACCAATAGCGACATAAATATTGATAACACCAGTGTTCTGACGGTGCTGGTTAATCATAGTATCAACAGCAATTGCAGTCTTACCGGTTTGGCGGTCACCAATAATTAGCTCACGCTGACCACGACCAATAGGAACCATTGCGTCAATCGCTGTAATACCAGTCATTATTGGTTCGTGCACGCTCTTACGAGCTAGGACGCCTGGAGCAATTTGTTCAACTCTACCAGTAAGCTTAGTCTTAATTGGACCTTTGCCGTCAAGAGGCAAGCCAAGAGGGCTCACAACTCTTCCGACTAACTCTGGACCAACGGGAACTTCAAGAACTTTACCTGTTAATTTAGCAGTGGCACCAGCCTTAATCGCCGTGTCGTCACCCAAAATAACAGCACCGATTTCGTCGTTACCAAGGTTAAAGGCAAAAGCTGTAATTTCTTCGCCATTCACACTTGTTACGGAAATCATTTCGTTATATCCACATTGAGTTAAGCCATAAATCCAAGCCACACCGTCACCAATACGAGTAACAATTCCAGTGTTCTCAATTTCTGGTCGATTTTGGAGGTCTGCAATTGCCGCACGAATATCGCCGGCTATCTCCTTGATAGATACATCACTTGCTGAACTCATAATTATTCCTTTCCAGCCATTGTTAGACGCTTAAAGTTTGAAAGTTTTGATTGTACGGTCAAATCTAGCTGCTCATGAGGCAAAACTACACGAATGCCACCAACCACATCAGGGTCGATACGCTGGCTAACTGTTACAGATTTCGCGTTCGGGTAATTCTGTTTCATGAGTACTTTAATGTCGTCTTTTACTTTATTACTAAGTTCGTGAGCGCTGACTGCCTGCACCTCCACGACACCGTGTTCGGCGCGGTATTCAATAACATCTCGTAGTATAGAATCAAGCTCATTCACTCGATTCTCACTTAACAAGTAGGCCGCAATTTCTACAGCTAACTTTTTAGAGTCTTGAACACCTAGCGTCTTAGCACCAATTGCCTGAACCAACAAGTATCGTGGATGTTTCATTATTTAGCTCGTCTTTTTAGAATCTTATCGATAATTTGACCGTCTTTAGCCATGTCGACTTTTTCGCCAACAATAGCTTCTGTAGCTTCAGAAATCAATCCAATGATATCTTTTTCTAAAGCCATCTTTGCTCGCTCGGTTTCTGCTTCGATTCTTACTTCAGCGTCAGACAACATAGCCTCTGTCTTACGGCTAGCTGATTTCTCGGCTTCACGTATAACGTCGCGCGCATCTTTGTGAGCGTTAGCAATAATTTTGTCAGTTTCTAGGCGAGCTTCACGCATCTTCTTGGCAATTTCAGTGTCAAGTTTTGCTTTTTCTTTTTCCATCACGAGACCCATCTTGACGCCGTCGTCAATAGTTTTGCGACGCTCTTCTAATAGTTTACCAATAGGCTTAAACGCGTATTGCCTAAGTAAAATAAAAACAATCAAAAACGATATGAACTGGGTGATAAATGCGCTGGCACTTATACCTAATACCCCGATTCCAGTCGCCTGGACTTCGGCCTCTGCAAATAATGTATATATCATGTATGTTCCTTGAACGGTTACTTAATGATGAATAGTGCTGCGAATACTAGTAGCGCCATCAGCTCAACGACAGCTACGAACACAAGAATTTGACCCAAGAATTTTGATGATTCTGGATTGCGTCCAACAGCGTTCATGAATGAATAACCAATAAGACCAACACCTAGTCCTGGCCCGATCATTCCTAGGCCTAGCATCAAGCCCTTACCTAGTACTTCTACGCTACCGGTCATTTCTGCGAAGTGATTTAACATTTATTGCTCCTTATTTTATTTACTAAATTAATTGTATTATTAACGATCTTAGCCTAAATTTTCATTATTTCAGCAGTGTTTTCAAGTTCATGACCATCATCATGCCCATGCTTAATTGCCAATGAAAGAAAGGTCACCGAAAGCATCACGAATATATAGGCCTGCAAAAAAGCCACGCCAATTTCAAGAAAAACAAAAGGAAAAGATGTTAGTGGGGCAGCGAATTTGCCCAAGTAGCTAAATACAGAAATAATAACTTCACCAATAGCTACGTTTAGAAATAGACGAAGCGCAAGACTTCCGACTCTGATCAATTCACCAAGAACTTCATAAAAGCCTATAAGATAAGTTAACGGATTCCAGAGTTTACCAGCAAAATAATGCCTAAGATGTTTTATGAAGCCAGATTCTCTAATAGCGAAAGTTTGGATCATAATCATAGAAATTACTGCTGCAGCCAAAGTTCCATTTAGATCGGCAGTAAAAGCACGGAAAACTGGTGTTTCGTTTAATGTGAAAGACTCACCGACTCCAGGCAATAGACCCATTATATTAGTTATCGCTATAAAGAAGAAAATCGACACAAAGTATGGCGCATACTTAAGTGCTTTGTCTCGATCGCCCAGGCTGTTTTCTAGAAGCCCAGTAATAAAGTCGCTACCGATTTCAACTACTTGTGTGATGCCACCCTTAGGACGAATAGTCATACGTCTAGCAACGCCAACTAGCACTGCAATTATTACCAATCCACAAACCCATGAGAAAACTATCGAGTTGGTGATGGCATAACCTTGAATTTCAAACAATTCGCCTGGCGCGATATGGACGGTAGGGCCAGCCTCGCTGGCGCTAAAAATATTGATTAAACTATTTAGCATTACTTATTGTTCTCCTTCTTTGAATTTCTTGTTAGTTCTTCTTCGGCTTGATCTTGATTAACTTGTTTAACTGTTTTGTTGACTACCGATACAGCGCCAATGCAGGCAATCACAAATGCTGCAAGAGTTAATGAGGGGGAGGTTTTGAACTTATCATCGAGCTTAATACCGATAAATATTGGCAACAATACTGCTCCTCCAAGCTGCCAACCCATGTTCATTGCTGCGCTAATAAATTGTTGTTTAGGTTCAAGAGCTGAAAGTTGTTGCTGAACAACATCCTCAGTTGTCGTCACACTCTTCTTGGTGGCGGCTTTTCTCATCTTGCGGTCATTGTAACAGATGTAAACGACTTATGCAACGCTAAAAATAACGGGGTGGTCGTAGACCTACAAACCTACAGCTTTTTTGAGTTTTTCCTTAAAAGTTATCGGACGACTGCCACTACATGTAGCCGGATCATCCTCTGTATTTGACTTGTGAGCGTCTCGCGGAACTGCAGAATATCTTTTGTCGATGATCGACTGGTCGTCTTTGCCGTAATTTATCAATAACACATCTTCAGTGTTAACCATTCTGCCGCTAACATTGCTGACAGTTTTGCCGTTTAGCACGAAGCTTAGCTTATTGCCGTCTTGGCCATTAACATAAACATTGCTAGTTGTCGTGACGGCTTGATCGCTCAACCCATAGCCTATGTTTGCAAACAAATCTGCCCACATAACAGCGTGAGAGTGAATATGAACAAGCCCAGGATTCTGGTCGTGTAAGTGAATTCTAGTACGCGGATTATCCGAATTAGAAGACGTACAAGCCGTTTCTTCCTCATAATACCCAGGACCGTCAAACTTATCCAGGACTCCATTTACATACAAAGAGAAGTTAGCGTGATAATGCACAGAGTCAGGTTTATAGAGTGCAAACCGTATCGCCGTCGTAACTAAAGCACCAATAATTAATCCGACCAAACCCGCCACTACAACTTTTTTAGATATCTTCATTACTCAATTATATCGCAATAATTGGTTTTCGTGTCGTAGAAGCTAATCAAATTACTTTTTTGACTACATTACAGGTTTATTCCGGACCTATATATGGGGTTAAAAACTATTGTGTAGACACTAAATGTAGTATAATTATGGCGTAGATTAAGAGTGGCCAACCAATTATTCTTGGCCAAACCTTAACCTTCGGGGAGTTGTCTATGACGGATACCATCCAAGTTCATAAATTTCCTACGCCAGAAATTGGCTATTTTTCCACCGGAACACCAGAAGACGACCGGCAAATTGAAGATTTAACATCGATATTCACCCAAGACCCTAAGTTCGCTATACGCGCCTTAAGCATCTGCATCAAGCCAACCAACACTACTGACGCTATATTGGATGTTTATCGCGAGACTGGTTCTTCGGGCATAGAATCACTAAAAGTAGTGTCTGATGGTTGGAATAAGGGCCTAGACACCAAACTGTATTTTGACGAAGCTACAGAAGAAGCTATTGACTCCAGTAAAGTCGTGAAGGCTATTAAAGCTGGTCCAGACAATAATGCTAAGCCTTCAAAGACTGAAAGAATCCGACACGAAAGACTAGCAATTGTACTTTCACGAATTGCCATGCATAACAAAACAATTGACAATTAAAAACTTGATTAGAAATTGATTGCTAGTTAATCTAATAGTTATGGCTTTTGAAGATTACAAACAAAAAGATTCCGTCGTACTCGTCTACACTGGCGAAGGCAAGGGCAAGACAAGTGCCAGCCTAGGTCTGATGACTCGCGCTCTAGGTTCACGCTGGAATGTGGCATTTATCCAATTTATTAAATATTGGGGAGTTGGAGAGCACGTTTTTATACGTGACATTCAGCCCTTATTCAAAGATCAATTGAAATTTTTTAAAGGCGGCAAGGGGTTTTATAAAGCTGGCGACCTTAGCCCTCAAGAGATAACCGAAGAACAGCACAAAAAGGCTGCTCTAGACACTTACAAACAGGCCTACCAAGATGCAACTAGCGGCAATTATCAACTTGTTATCTGCGACGAAATCAACAATGCAGTTCATGACGGCCTAGTGACTATTGGCCAGCTAGAAAAGCTCATAAAGGACCGCGCTGATGGCACTAGCTTATGTTTGACCGGTAGAGACTTTCCTAAAGAACTACTACACCTAACAGATATAGTTACCGATATGACAAAGATTAAGCATCATTTTGATGACAAGTTTTTGGCAAATCGTGGGATCGACTTTTAGCTTACACGATTCTGTAAATGGTCTTACTACTGTTGATATAGCTTTTTTGCAATTATTTATTTTATCTACGTTCTCAGCCACTTTTGATTCGGCAAAAGTGGCGCAAAACCGAGGGGCGGTGGCGCCAACTCGATATAGCTTCCTAACAAAAACACAACACGGCCTGACATGGTCTCTTTTGGCTAAGGTCAGGCTTAGCCTGCCTTAAGTCAAAAGGCCACGATCTCGGAACTTGATGCTATCGCATCTTCAAACAGTCCTCGGCAGGTAGTTTGTTGTGTTTGTTGCAGGAATCTATTTCGGGTCGTCACCAGGCCCCATAAAGACCATGGATGCCCGCTGGAGGCGGGCTACTTTATTTGGTATGCTGTTCTTACGTGAAGTTAACTATTAAACGGTTTGATGATGCTTTTCCTTTGCCGACTCCTACAGATGGTGCGGCTTGTTTTGATTTCTTTACACGCGAGACAATTATCATTGAGCCTGGCAAAATCGGTGCCGTAAAACTCAATGCCGCCATTAAGGTTCCGGCGGGCTATGCATTATTAGTATTTAGTCGAAGTAGCACTGCGCTACGCAAGGGGTTAATGCTAGCAAATGGCGTTGGTGTGGTTGATCCGTTTTATTCCGGCGATAACGACGAGAACTTAGCGTTTTTACATAACATTACCGACGAACCAGTAACAATCGAAGCTGGTGACCGCGTTGTGCAGGGCATGATAATTAAAACTGCGCCCGTCATCTGGGACGAAGTCGAGTCGATGAATGACGAGGGGCATGGCGGTTACCAGCATCTTGACGAGCTAGACAAACCAAAAAAGTGAATAGCATATGACAAAATCACGGTAAATGCTTATTATCCTAGCTAATTATTCATATAATTAGAGGTCATGACGAAACACTTAAACAAACGACAAATTAAGGCAATATCGGCGCTGATTTTGGGCTTAATCGGTCTTACGGCGCAACATTTTGGCTGGCTACAGCCAGTCAAACAAATAGCAGTCGTAAACCAGCCTGGGCTTTATAAGGTTAGCGAATATGTCGACGGTGATACAATCGTCGTAGATATGAACGGCTCTGACGAGAAACTACGTTTTATCGGCGTAGACACACCCGAAACTCATGATCCTCGCAAAGCCGTGCAATGTTACGGCCAAGCGGCAGCTGGATTTACAAAAAATATGATAGCAAAGCAGGGAGGAAGAGTTCGGCTTGAAGCCGACCCACTAAACACGAATCGCGACCGTTACGGTCGACTGCTGCGCTACATATACTTGCCGGACGGGGCTCTTGTAAACGCCGAAATAATCAAACAAGGTTACGGTTTTGCCTATACCGGCTTTCCGTTCACTAAAGCGGACGAGTTTATCAACTATCAGAAGCAAGCCAGGCAGGGTAACTTAGGCCTCTGGAACAAATGCACTCCAATTGCCAACCAATACGGCGGCTACACTTCTAACGATGCCCCATAGATAGTCAGCTACTCTTTACGTAGATATGTAGCAACCGTCTGTGCGTCTTGCATTCCAGCGTGTATTTCATTCATCAATGCTTTTATACGACGTCCGCCAACGACATGGACAACTTCTCGCATTATGTCTTTGGGTGGCTGTCCGGCTACTTGCTCGGCGAACTCAAATTCTTCTACTTGAATTGGTGAATTTATTGCTACGGCTATCGGCCCTCTGTCACCCTTGCGCGTACCGTCAATACCAACAGGTATCACAGGTACATGGTGTCGAAGCGCCAAAACTGCCACACCAGAGTTGAGTTTATCTCTGTCGATAATTCTGCCTGTATCTTGCCGTGTACCTTCAGGAAATATGCCAAGCACGCCATTTGCATTAAAAATATCGGCAATGTGTTTGGATTTTTCGGCAGTAATTGGTTTATTGCGTTCAATCGGGAAGGTGCCACCAGCCTCCAGTACTCTTCCAAGAGCTTTACCAATAACAGGCACTTCCCAAATCTCTGGTTTGGCCATCATATTAATTCGCAACTTAGCCTCTTCCATGGCAATAGTCGACATAACTAATGGATCCAACATCGACCGATGAGCCATCGACAATATCGCCGTGCTGCCAATATCGCGCAGATTATTGACGCCAACATGTCGCGGACCATCCATGACATCCTCAGAAAAATGACCTTTTCGGGCATTATATATATTAGTAATCGGACGGAATACATTCTTAACAATCAAATCGTGCGTGCGGTTGCTGGGTATTGCGCTACGCTCAATGTCGTTTGATTTATTTGACATAAAGTCAGAATAGCAAAGATTTCGGTACTACTCAATTTTAGGTCTATTTTTTACTACGACTTAGCTTTTTTGCCAATAAATTAAAAGGCAACAAAACAACGCTGCCAATAACAAATATAATCCCAGGAATAAACGCCAAAAAACTACCAATAACAATATGTCGCTGATCTATAATTTCTGCTCGAGGCTGCTGCAACGTACCCAAGGTTTTATGTAATTTATTAGTTTTATAGGTCAGATTTAGATAATGCATCAGTTTTGGCAAAAATGCGTAACTTTCACCACGCGTTTTTATTAATAAACTATTTACTTGCACAATCTTCCCTCCGGCACCAGCAATCAACAAGGACAGGTCTTGGTCCTCGTGGACTAATTCATCGTCAGTGCATACATTGCCCTTGATTTTTAACCACACAGAACGACGGATGGCCGAATTAGCACCCCATAGAATTTTTGTACCAAAATAGGCGTTAGCCGCCCAGAAATAAACTCGCGACCAATAAGTCATATACAGCCAAGGTGCGGCTGGACCAATATTTGTCTTACCGGGCCCTGTAATGCCGGCAACTTCATCGTCGGCAAAGCAAGACTTAACAATTTCGACCCAATTAGTTGCAATCACGCTGTCGGCGTCAATCCTGCCAATAATGTCAGATTTAGCGGCATTAAATCCAGCCGTTCGAGCATTACCTCGACCTTGTTTCAACTCTTTGATAATGGTAACGAACTTGTACTTTTTAGCTATGGAAACTGTCTTGTCGGTGCAATTATTATCGACAACTATAACCTCGTCAGGCATAACCGTTTGAGAAACAATAGCGTCAAGACAGGCTTTTAGTTGGCGCTCCTCGTTGTAGACTGGTATAACTATAGTTAGCGTAAGTGTTTTATTTTGCATAAATATAACTTTAGGATAGCAGTTCATGCCGCAAAGACAGAATAATACTAAACAAACAGCAGCGGCCAAAAAAGCCCATAAGACCAACAAGCCAATAAGTCCAAAAGCCCAATTGTCATTAATGGGCTTTCGACTACCTATTAAGTTTCTGCCAAACCATTCTAAGTTAAGAAAACTGACTATAGGTCTACTGGTGCTGGTGATTTTTGCTACTAGCGGTATGTACGGTATCTCCCAATGGTATATTGCAAAACATCGTAACGATCCACTCAAGATAGGCGTAACTTTTATACCAAGCTACGCAGCCTATTACGGACTCGACCCCAAAGATACTATGCAAGCCATGATTAATGATCTTGGCATTCGACGGTTTCGCTTAACCAGCTACTGGAATTATGGCGAGCCGCAGCAGGGTCAATACGACTTCACGGACCTCGACTGGCAATTCGCTAAAGTGGCTGAAGCTGGCGGTAAAGTATCGTTGTCTATCGGTCTTCGACAACCACGCTGGCCAGAGTGTCATATGCCAGACTGGGCAAAAAATCTACCAGAATCGTCATGGTCCATGGAGCTTAAGACTTATATGGGCGCAGTTATAGCTAGGTACAAAAATAATCCAGTATTAGAGAGCTATCAGTTAGAGAACGAGTACTTCTTGGCTGTGTTTGGTCAATGTCCACCGTCCAGTCGCGAGAGATTAGTAGACGAGTTTAAATATGTTAAGTCACAAGACTCCACTCATCCTGTAATTGTAACAAGGAGCAATAATGCCGTCCCTAGCTGGCCAGTAGGGCAGCCACGAGCAGACATTAACGGAGCTTCTATATACAAGCGAGTTTGGGATAGAACCGTAACCAAAAGGTACTTCGAATATCCGTTACCGTCTTGGTACTACGCATTCCTAGCGGGTGCAGCAGAGATTACCACTGGCAATAATACGATAATTCACGAAATGCAAACAGAAGCATGGCCACCAAATGGGATTTTAGATTCCACTATTGCCGAACAAGACAAATCGTTCAAAGCCTCACAGATGCATGATCGCATTAAATACGGCCTAGATACAGGCATGCGCACTGTTGATTTATGGGGGGCAGAGTGGTGGTACTGGCGAAAAGTTAAGCTTAACGACCCTTCTTTATGGGACGCCGCCCGCACCGAACTACAGCAGCTTGATTCCACTCACAACTACTAATGTAATGGCTTTTATCCCTGTTATTTGACATAATATAGGACGTTATGAAGAAGAACTCACAGCATCAGACAAAACAAATTACTAATCGACGCGCTCGCCACGACTACGAGCTCGACGACTCTATTGTTGTGGGCATAAGTTTGACAGGCGCAGAGACTAAAGCGTTGCGTATGGGCCACGGTCAGCTCAGAGGTGCTTATGTGACTGTCAAAGATGAAGAAATCTTCTTAATTAACGCCACAATCAATGGTACTAGCGGCATACCAATAGATGTCGACACGCAAACACGCTCACGCAAACTGTTAGCCAATCGCAAAGAAATCGACAAACTTATTGCCGCCAAACACCAGGGCCGCACCATTGTTCCGTTAGAAATTTTGACGCAAGGCCGCTACATAAAAGTTCGCATATCAGCAGGCAAGGGCAAGAAGACATACGACAAAAGGCAGTCGCTAAAAAAGCGTGACGAAACCCGTAGTATTCACGCCGTGCTTAAAGGTCAAAGATAATTGATATTTTCATAGATTGACGGAGTGAGCCGAAAAATCTATAATCTACAGAGCTAGCTTTAACAAAGCGATCGTAGCTAAATATTCGGGAGTAGCTCAATGGTGGAGCAAGAAGCTGTTAACTTCGAGGTTGCCAGTTCGAGTCTGGCCTCCCGAGCCAAATAAAGAGACCCACGCAAGTGGGCCTTTTTATTTGGCTCGCAAGACTCGCTCAAATTGGCAACCCTGGCAGCCTTAGCTGACAGAAGGTTGCCAGTTCGGTCCTTAGTCTGTTGCCCGAGTTTACTCGGCGCACAGATTAAGGTGCGTTGTCTGGCCTCCTAGAAATCCCAGCGGCAAGGCCGGTTGCCAGTTCGCTAATCCCCCGCGGCTTTAGCCGCAAACGGGTGGATTATACCCTAGTATTCTGGCCTCCCGAGCCAAGCCGAAATAGACGAAGTCAGTACTATGAAAACGGTTCTGACTTTTTGAATCCCCAGACTAGAATTGAAACCGCACAAAGACTCTTATTAATTCATATATAATGAGTTTATGTATCTTTATCATCATGTACCGAGTAAGCAAAACGGAAGTGTCATCTATCCACTAAATCAGCTAAAGGATAGATTCCCAGATCTATACGCCGAGCAATACGCAAAATACGATAATATAAAAGAGAAAGATGTAGAAATACCCGGATTTGGTTCTTGGAACGATTGTGTCAACCTAATGCCCGTAAACCCTGGCCTTGTTAAAGCAGAGCTGGAAAAGTACAACCACGACACAAATTGGCCTTGGAGATTTTACAGAATTGATGCAGAGAAGCTAGATACTAAAAACCTCATTATTATGATAATGAATGACCAGAGCAGTACTTCTAGGCGCGAATTTATACTTTTTAGCAAAGAAGCATTCAAGAAGTATTGCCATATAGGTGATGCTACCCGAGCGGTTTTTCAAAAAGCAAGAGACAACAACAAACAGCCAAACACATTTGCTCGAGTGCCTCATGTTCTATACAAAGACTCTATCAACACCCAAGGTCTTGAAATAGTAGAGTTTTAGCTATTAAACATTAATCAAATCCTGCTTAATCACAGTTATAACGTTCTCTATTATTGTGAGCCAAATAAAGAGACCCTCGCAAGAGGGCCTTTTTATTTGGCTCGCAAGACTCGCTCAAATTGGCAACCCTGGCAGCCTTAGCTGACAGAAGGTTGCCAGTTCGCTAATCCCCCGCGGCTTTAGCCGCAAACGGGCGGATTATACCCTAGTATTCTGGCCTCCCGAGCCAAGACGTAAAAGATAAAGTCAGAACTGTGAAAATGGTTCTGATTTTTTTATATACCCAGAGCATAATTGAAACCAACGAACTAGTTTAGGAAATATTCCCATCCAGGTTGCCAAGACTGTGTTTTACGCCAATCATTTGCAATTGCTTCTTCCCAGGTCTGATTTTTCAAAATCACATCTAAGGCAAGCTGCGGGGCTTGATGAGCAACAATTGCAATATGACCATAATTAAATCGGCTCAAGTCTGATAGAAAACTTTTCATACGGGACTCTACTTCCATATAACTTTCTCCGAATGGGTATCCCGCCTGAATATATTCTTGCTCACGATCATTTTTGAATTGTTTTGCCGGAAGTCCGTCATATTTTCCGTAATTGCATTCCCTGAGTCTCCAGTCAATGAAAAGAGGAAACTTTTCATCAAAAAACAGTTGCGTGCTTTGCAATGCACGTTCTAGATCTGAACAAAATACTGCATCAAAGTCTCGACTTGATAAGTCTGGTCTTAATGCCAGGGCACGCTTTATTCCTTCTTCAGACAATTTGCCCTGCATCCATCCAGTCGCAAGACTCTTTTCGTTATCTTCAGTGATTGAATGCACGAAGTATGTAATCTTCATGAACTAATTGTACCAAAATCTTGTTTGATAGCATTTATGACTTCCTCTACCGTTGTGAGCCAAATAAAGAGACCCTCGCAAGAGGGCCTTTTTATTTGGCTCGCTCGGCGAGGCCCGTAATTGGCAACCCCAGCGGCAAGGCCGATGGAAGGTTGCCAGTTCGGTCGCTAGTCTAATGCCCGAGATTAATCTCGGCGCATAGATTAGCGTGCGCTAGCTGGCCTCCCAAAAAACCCGAAAGCCTTAGCTGACAGAAGGTTGCGAGTATGCTAATTTTGGAGAAAGTATTTTTCTTTTTACGAAATTATATACTGAGCCCGACTCGCCCTTTTTATTCGTGGCGAGCCGGAGCGAGGTAGTATTCTGGCCTCCTAGAAACCCTAACGGCTTCAGCCGATGGAAGTTTGCCAGTTCGCTAATCCCCCGCGGCTTTAGCCGCAAACGGGCGGATTATACCCTAGTAATCCAGTTCCCGAAGTCATGAAAAGACACCCCCTCTGGGTGTTTTTTCTGGCTACGCCGTTAATGAGTTCGTTGGTTAAGAGATTCTATTATTTCAGTAATCGCTTCTTCATGCCCGATCCTGTAGCCTCGTCGTTTTGCAATCGATAGGTCTCGCACCTCATGAAACATTAAATTTAGCTCTGGTACAAAAAATAGGGATCGAAACGGCATACCTTTTAGCATCGAGTCTTGTTTTGACTGCTTGAGAATAACACCGCGGTTTTCGCCAACTATTGTTATTTTTTCGCGATTGGGCGTCGACACCACAAAACAGCTGACATATGATGCTGACCTATCGTTGACACCTTTCATTTTATCGAGGCAGTAATTAATAATTTCTTCATCAGTCATTTCACTACCGTTCCACCGACGTGTAAATACACCGGGCTTACCATTTAAGTAATTGATCTTCATACCTGAATCATCTCCGATAATAATCATATTTTTATCTGCATCCCGTAAATAACGTCGGGCGTTTTGGACTTTTAAGAGTGCATTTTCTTCAAATGTAGTGCCAGTTTCTTCGCAATCAGGAATGTCATAGCCCAGCTCATTAAATGAGATAACCTCAT
The DNA here is from genome assembly GCA_943355165.1 of uncultured Saccharimonas sp. (SeqCode). GTDB lineage: Bacteria > Patescibacteriota > Saccharimonadia > Saccharimonadales > AQU-01 > CALRGT01. The sequence continues at coordinate 20,895 of CALREK010000002.1, forward strand.
AATTACTACGAAGCTTATCAAAGGCTTTTCTGAATTCAATCAGCTTTCCGGGGTTTTTTGTTGCAAATAGTATTCTCGTTTTTTTCGGTGTCATGTAGCTATTTTATACTTTTCAGCCAGCAATAAATAGGTATGAAGGATTTGGTATAGTTTTGTATCTCGCCTAAAGTTCTCTTCGAGCAATAACTTAGTTGAGCGAACGTGTTTGACATTCGAGAAATTCGGCAGAGTATCTGGGCTACCGGTAACATGCACGGGGAAAAGCCTAGAGACGAGTTTGAATACATTTACATCGACCGGAAATACAGGCATATCAAGACCAAGTAGCAAGAAACAGTCAACGGACTTTGGCCCCATACCTTTTAATGTAAGCAACTTTTGTCTAGCGTCATCTACTGGCATTTGGCGTAATGTTTCAATACTGTACTCTTGGCTGGAATTGAATTTGTCCAAACCTTCTTTTATCCAAAGACTTTTTTGCTTTGCCATTCCGGCTGGTCTTATTACAAGTTCGAGGTTACTAGGCTCAATAGAGTTGAGTATATTTGAGTTGCCTTGCGTGAGCTCTATAAGAGTATTAACAACTCGCTGCTCGGTTTCTAAAGTGCATCGTAATGAGGTAATAATTGCCGTAAATGTGAACTCTGGGCCGAGTCTCTTATTTGTTAGTGGATGATTGGGTCGAGGGTATGTTTGATGAGCGATAAATGAGTAGACGTCTGATGTATTTTGTGCGACTTCAAGAAACTAAGACGTAGGGATATACTAGAAATTGAAACCATATTGAATACTCGTCCTAGGATACGCCTAGACGGGCTTACACCGATAGAGGCTTATGAATCTGAGATTGGTTCACGAGTGTCGCACTTGTAGGGTAGCTTTAGGATTATCTTATTTATCTGTGTACCACTTTGCGAATTCGGACCAAACATAATCCTCGGGCTTATGACTAAACCCTCCTTGTTCTCGGCGCTCACCAAGTGTAAAGCTTTCGAATTCTGCTACGTTTTCTATGGAATTACCTGTACCACGTGGCTCATCAACTATCTTACCAAAGAACTGTTTGCTGAACTTTTTTATCCCTGATTTGTCGATGTATGTTATGTTCTCACTAAATGAAATTGTCTTATCGTGCTTATCGCTCATTAACAAAATAAAGTCTTCTGGCCTAAACCAATCGGCTACATACTTCATATAAGCACCAGGGAAGCCTTTGAGCGCAGGTATGCTAAAATTTGTGTCCGTAACAACAAGTGGCTTTTTCAGTAGCTTAAAAGCTTCTTTTGCTTTATGCACTGAAATCTCCTGCGGATCATCAGATTGAATCTCAGAAATATCAAGAGGAGATTTAATCACCTCAATCCCAGCCGAATTGCACGCAAGTCTAGCCTCACCAATCTTTCTGTCATTACCAGTTACAAAATGTATTATCATAAAATGTTTACCGTACTTAATAATACTATACTCTACGAAACTATTGTCCCTTGTTTTTAGCAAGCTCGCAAGGCCCCACTTTTTATTCCGATAGCCCGACTATCCTCCGAACCACAGACGAACTGACATTTTGATTTTAGAATCCTCGATGTACAATAAAGATTATGGCATCGATGGCAGTACCCATGTTGTTCGGTATCGTGTAGCGTTAAATACGGAATATTACTACATTAAAGTAAGCTAAATCGAGCAAAAAAATATAGCAGCGAGATTATAGTCTGGCCTCCTCAGTTTTGACCGGCAGAGGTTGCCGGTTCGGTCCTTAGTCTGTTGCCCGAGTTTACTCGGCGCACAGATTAAGGTGCGTTGTCTGGCCTCCTAGAAACCCCAGCGGCAAGGCCGATGGAAGGTTGCCAGTTCGGTCATCAGTCACAGCCCCTTAGCGTTAGCAGGGCGGCTGGATTGATGTGCGCTAGCTGGCCTGGTCTGAGTCATACTAATGCCTGTCTAAAATACGACTTTGATTAATGAGCACGAATTATAAATCAGATTATAGATGCTTATTCTGGACGGCTTAGCGCTTGACGAATCTTGCTTTTCTCATCAAATTCATAAGACAGACCCCTTATTACAACCACAGGACGATTCGTGCCTCGCTGACCCATTATTAGAGCGGCTGACGCTGCTACAAGATCGCATAGGGTTTCATCTGCTATTTTAACTGTGCCCGAATCATCTGTAGTCGTACTACTTCTTAGGCCAGGGAGGCCATAAAGACCGATAGCAACCTGAGTAGCCCCCGCTTTTTCTACACGTCCATCGCTATCAGTAACGACAACCGCAACTCGGCTATTAAAGTTTTTCTGTATAGACTTTCCGATGCGCATAGCACTTTCATCTGAATCTTCGGGCAAGAGAACGACATGATCAGGCCCCATCTTATCTACACCAGCACTTGTCAACCTATTACCGTTAGGCAGCCAACCTGCAACGTAGTTATCGGCAATCTCCAAGCGACTTAAATCAGAAGTGCCAGTTGCGTCAATGATAAGTTGTAGCGTACGAGGATCTTTGCGTGGAATACGTTCATGAAGTTCATGCGCTAACTTTCCAACATTCACAGTGTCGAGCGCAACAAGCCTATCTTCTGAAATTGAGATTGCCTTTGAGGCAACGCAGAGTATATCTCCATCTTCAAAAACGAAGCCTGCTTTCTTTACGGAATTGATGATTACGTCACTAACATTATCGCCTTTATTTATATGAGGTATACCTGGGATAGCTTCGATTGTTATCTTCTTATTGGTGCGTAATTCCTTGTTCATCTAAAATCCTCCTTAATCCTATAATTGATTGTTCTGACATAGAAATCTTATCAGTTTTAATATCCTCTATGTTAAAAAGTCTAATCATAATTTCTTCACCAACTACAGGCACACCAGATTTATGACCTAACCCCCTTAGATGATCTATCGTTACCATAATAGGAGCGTGTGTATTACTTGGATTAATCTCAAAACCGAGCTGTAAAAGCCTAGATAAAATCTGTTGTGGCGAACGAGTAGTATTGTTAGTGATCAGCACTAGGTCATGTTTTTGCGAGAGCATATTCACGGTCTCTACAGCCCCTTTAAAAGGTGTATCATTTTCTAATATAGTGCCGTCTATATCACAAATAATCAGCTTCCGTTTCGGGATATTGACTTCCATACTATTTAATTATACTGTAGCTTAAGGAGATTCAAGCATTATGAAACTAAGAAAATCGGTTATTGCGTTTTTTATCAAACAAGACGGAAATGATCGATATTTCTTGATTGTTCATAAAAGTTCACGACAAATATTAGACTGGGGGCTACCTGCTGGCGGTCGTAAAAATAATGAGAGCACGCTTGCCACCTTCACCAGAGAAATGTCAGAAGAACTGAATCTTAAAGAAGGTGACTATGAATTATTAAGCGTCGAACCAAAAATAATCCACAGCTACTTGTGGGGTAAAGATATGAAATCACTCACTGGATTTGATGGCCAAATGCAAGAGCTCGTTTGTGCGAGACTCGATATCGATAAAATGACACTTGGCGAAGAACTAGACGGGTACTGCTGGGTGAAGTTTAACGATACAGAAAATGCCCCTGTGCCAGCTGATCTTAAGCAGTTAATTATTGAAAAAATATTATATGTCGTCTGAGAATATTTTTAAACTAACAAGCTAGGAAAGGGACATGGTTGATCGACAACCGCATAGGTTATGAGCATTAAATCGTCAGTTTGCTATCCTAGCAACAAATGGGGCGATTACATCTTAATATTCTGGCCTCCTAATTGACAGAAGGTTGCCAGTTCGGTCGCTAGTCGTATGCCCGAGATTAATCTCGGCGCATAGATTAGCGTGCGCTAGCTGGCCTTCCGAGCCAAGCATAAGTGTAATAGAAGAACCTCTGATATTGAGGTTCTTCTTGATATAATACAAGTATGAATTACATACCATATATCGACATGCAACTAACTGCTCAGGAAGTCTGTGACATTCGTGAGATGTCAGGCTGGGATCATGAAATTAAAGAGTGGGAAAACTGTTTGAGCAGAAATATAATAAATGTCTCTGTGCGCAACGATAGTGGCATTGTTATAGGCGTAGGTTTTTTAACGGGCAATCTACGCCACGCTGAACTAACCGATCTAGTAGTACATCCAGAACACAAACAACAAGGGCTTGGTCGGTTAATGGTAAAGTTAATAAACGACTACGCGATTCAACACAATATTAAGTATTATGGGCTTACCTACGACAAAACCTTTCCATGGTTAAAAGAGTTTTATGAATCTGAAGGCTTCGAACTTATTGATTTTGGGATGTGGCACAAGCATTCGCTGGGCAAATAGTTCTGAAATCCGACTCTATAGCTCGCCACTACTGTTCTGACCTAGCCAACTATGCCGAGCTGTGCCGCAATAGACGAAGTCAGAACTGTGAAAATGGTTCTGACTTTTTTATACCCAGAATAGAATAGAAACCATAAAGTGATATAATCAATCTATGAGCAAAAAAACAAAATCACGAATATTTATTGTTGTACTGTGTTTCATTTTGTTACAGATATGCATCGGTGTTTCGTTTAAAACATCAGGTTATGTGTTGCCGATCGGCTGGAAGCATATAGGGCAAGACGTTGTGTATCCAGATGGTTTAAGCGTTCCAAGTACGAACATCGTGATTTGTGACCGTATGCTGGTAGAAAATGGTTTTCCTTTTACGTATGACATGCCGTACGATGACGTATCTGACTGCTCTAATCAATACAACAGATTAGCTATCGTTTTAGACTTGCTTATAGCATTGATCGTGTCATTAGGAATCAGCGAGACTATCGTGAAGGCAGCAAACAAGAGACACGGCAGATAAAAATCATCTGATTTCACTATATTCTTGCTTAATTGTAGTTACAGCTTCCTCTATTGTGGTGAGCCAAATAAAGAGACCCTCGCAAGAGGGCCTTTTTCTATATACGTATATAGAATCGAAGATGCGTATTATTTACGGCGTACGCGGCCTTTGAGCGCGACAAATGCGAGTGTAAATGAAATTGACATGATAATTACTATAGCCACTAGTGCTTTTGTGATACTCGACCAATCCCAGCCTGTAGTAATAATTGCCCGCAAACCATCAAGTAAGTAGGTGACAGGATTGTACTTTGCGGCTGTTGCTAACCAACCAGACAGTGCTTCTTTTGGCAAAAATGAGGTGGTTAAAAATGAGAACGGGAAGAATAGCAGAAAAGAAGAGTTAACTGCTGCTGGGTTGCCGGTCTTTAAGGCAATAGCGTAGGGGAATCCAGTGAACGCAAGCCCCCACAAGCCAGACATCAGTAAAAATGCCAACATACCCACAAAACCAGTCGTAAAATCGACACCAACGATTAAGCCAAGTATTAGAACTGGGACTGAGAGGGCAATCACCAAAGCAAAGTCGGCAATCATTAGTCCGAG
>CALREK010000003.1:0-23573 GCA_943355165.1 uncultured Saccharimonas sp. (SeqCode)
TATTCTTGTTGCGAATAGTGCGTTCGTTCTAAAAAGTAAAATAATTGGAATACAAATAAGTTGTGAAAAGTGTGATTGGGCAGGACTGTCTGCATGGCTGAAGAAATTCCTGTAGCTAGAAAGATCTAGATTTATTGTATTGATATCGCCTAGCTCATCTCCTAAATAAGGTAGTTTGTGGGCCGCGTAAAGTTTAAGTATCAGGATGTAGGCTGAGAGTATGAATATTCCATACATGACCATTTTTTGTTTGTTTTGTTTTGGGAAGTTCATTATATGAATATAGCATAATTGTATTACCGTCAGACTTCCAATAACATAAGCAGTGAATTATAATTCTGCATATACTTAATTGTTGTAACGAGTATAATGAGCTTATAAATAAGGAGCGATATGGGTACACTTTTAACAATTTTGGTAGTTGGATTATTTATTATTCTAGTAAATAGTGTAAGGATTATTAATCAGTACGAGCGTGGTGTTGTTTTTCGTCTCGGTAAAGTTCAGGGTGATATTAAGCAGCCTGGCCTAAGACTAATTATCCCCATTATTGACCAAATGCGTAAAGTTCCGCTACGTACAATTACTCTGCCGATCGAAACACAAAAAATTATCACAAAAGACAATGTTTCGATTGATGTTTCGGCTGTTGCTTATTACCAAGTAGCAGATCCAATTAAATCAATTGTTGAGATCGAGAATGTTGTTTCGGCAACTTATCAGATCGCTCAGACTACCGTGCGTAATGTTGTTGGTCAGTCAACTATGGATAATGTTTTGAGCGAAACTACGGAATTGAACGAAAAAGTTAAGTCTATTTTGGATATAGCTACCGAAAAATGGGGTATATATGTTAGCAATGTTGAGCTAAAGGACATTCAGTTGCCTGAAAGTATGCAACGAGCTATGGCTAAGCAGGCTGAAGCAGAGCGTGAAAAACGTGCCAAAATTATTGCTGCTGAAGGTGAAGCTCTTAGTGCTGCCAAGTTAGGTGAAGCAGCTGATATCATTAACGCTCATCCGATTGCGCTACAGCTACGAAACTTACAAGTCTTAAGCGAAATAGCAGTCGAAAAGAACTCCACCATCATTTTCCCAAGTCAATTCATGGACACGGTCTCAAGCGTCAAAGAATTCATGGCCAAAGAGACTAAGTAATAGTCAGCCAAAACAAGACCCAGCTTGAATTAACCTCTATTTTCCAGTAGAATACTGTAGTTCGTGTGTGGCTCTTTAGCTCAGTTGGTAGAGCAGGGGCTTGAAGAGCCCTGTGTCCCCAGTTCGAGTCTGGGAGGAGCCACCAATAAAAATACCCCAGCTCGCTGGGGTATTTTTATTGGACTGACTTTTGTCAGTGACTCGAACTACCAAAGTTCGCTAATTCACTGAAAAGTAAGTTTCTTTTCAGTGAATTATATCCTGAGACCGAGTCGCATCGTGCGACGCGGCTCGAGGGAGTATTCTGGGAGGAGCCACCAATAAAAATACTAATCTAAATGTTTAAAATTACGCGTTAAGAGCCAAAGCATACAAAGTCCAAGAAGTCCGGTGAGTATATCTGTTAAGTAAGAGGAATCAACCGGCAATAACCTATCTAAAATATTCCAGGACGCACGCCAAAATAACACTGTTGCTATTGCGATGCCGATATAATGCACTTGTCCAAGTTTTCGCTTCTTCATCAACCCATCATAATCGTTTATGTCTTTTAAGTCTATTGCCTTAGTGTTTGTTTGTGCACTTGTCTCTGTAGTTACATTTTGATACAATCTCTTGAGTAAACATGCGGGTGTAGCTCAGTTGTTTAGAGCGCGTCCTTGCCAAGGACGAGGCCAAGGGTTAGAGTCCCTTTACCCGCACCAAAATTAGAGCCCCACGAAAGTGGGGTTTTAATTTTGGTTTGAGATTCTAACCCTTGGCCTCGTCAAAATCAAATTATAGGCCAAGTGTCTCCCTCGACCGCCTACGGTCGAGGCGTTAGAGTCCCTTTACCCCTAACTAGAAATTTGAAATATCGCTTAGGTTGAAGTTTTAGCATAAGCAACATACAATTAGATAATGAAGAAAAATTTGCAATCAGGTTTTGCTGTAATCGAATTGGGTATTGTTTTGGTTGCAGCTGGAAACAGTTGTAGGGCGCAAGCTCACTGGCGGCGGGCTTTTTGATTAATGTCGCAATAAATGCATAATAAAGTGAATTATGAGTAAAAGAAGAACTCAGTATGGAAAATAAGAATCTATCAATAATAGTCAGAGTAGTTGCTGGGATAATGCTTTTATTAGCACTGGGCAGCTGGCCGTATTCATATTATCAATTACTGCGTATCGTTATCTGCGGTTCGTCATTTTTCCTAGTTTGGTATTTTATCAACGTCAAAATAGAGTGGCTGGGCTGGTTATTCATTATTCCTGGCATACTTTTTAATCCTTTGTTCCCATTCTACCTAGACAAACAGCTATGGCAATTACTTGATATTGTTTTTTCATTACAATTTCTAGCCTCGCTTGGTGCCACTAAGTGGGAGAAAGCACAATGAAAAAGCTCGCAGTAGTCCCTTACGATGTAGGGAAGTCTTATGATTTTTACGAAGATAGACTTATCGTAGACGATAGAACAATTACATACGAGGAAATACAGGGTTACGGCTATTTACTAACACACAAAAGCAACAGCATTAATTTTATTCCAGTGAGCAATTCAACAACTTTTACAGTTTATCTTGATTTAGGTGGTGAGATATTTCAATTCGGTAAGTATGCGGGTGGTGCAATGTCTTTCAAAACAAACAAACAAAGAACCATTGATTTGATTTTCTCTGAAGTATATAAATGTCTTGAAATACTTATAGCACCACTTGTATTTTCTAAATGCAAAGATGTGCTTAGAAGTAGTGGAGAGCTAAAAATCGGTACACTCACAATTACTAGGCACGAAATCATTAAGAAGTCATTATTTGGGACAAAATCATTGCCGTTATCTGAATACTTACAAACAACAGTGGGACAAGGGATGGTAAAAGTTTATGGTCAAAACAATAAGATATTCTTTTCGTGCGCCCTCTCGGTAATAAACGCTCCATTAATCGGTCCAATGCTTGATGGCTTAACGAATAAAGGCTAAATCTTATGGATAAAGAGGAAGACGAGCCTTATATAAACGAAGACCTTCTTAATGCTTTTAGCCCAGAAAAAAAATCTGTACCGATTCATAAAAAAGAGCAGATTCACGCTATTAATAAACAGGCTATCAGGCAGAATCCAGTGGTACATAAATCTTCCAAGCGAAAGAAAGGGGAGAAAATATACTGGTCAATTCCTGCTTTGATATTTGTCGCTATACTTGCACTTGGTATTAGAGATGATCCTGCAGATTCTGGTTCACACGAGATTCTACTTACTATTTTTACTGCTGGTCTAATAGCTTTGTTTTTACTAGTTCTTTTTGGAATACCGTTCCTGATTAATAGGAAGATGCATAACAGAAAAAGAACCTCTACAACACGAGATGAAGTAGATAAACTCAACCTGACTTCTAAAAGATACAAACCAAATGAAGCTAGTAAAAAGAAGAAATGGATATATACGATTCTTTTATTAGCCATATCTCCTTTTACTGTCTTTATCAGTTTGCTGTTCATTCCGTTCATATGGTCTAGTAGATTTTCTATATCACGGGGTGGGACTAGTAAGCTAACGACGAAAAAAGTCAAAGAACCACATTACATTAGAAACGCAGTTATAATTTGTGTTGTCATCGTCGGGTTTATTCTATATAAGCCAATAACAGACCGTGTAGCTCTTTATAATTATAATAGTAATGCGAGCGAACCTATAAAAGATATCGCAAACCGCAGCGGTTTTAACAATACCGGGAGGCTCTTATTCTATAAATCACATCCTGAGCTTGTAAACGCAGACACCATAACCACTAAATGCCCAGTAGAAGACCAAACCACTATTGAGTATGGTTGTTACATACCTAGCGAAAACAAAATGTACATTCTTGAAGTCGTAGACTCAAACTATAAAGATGTTGAGTACACGACTGCCGCTCATGAAACCCTACACGCAGCTTACGTTAAGCTAAATGAAACAGACAGACAGACAGTAATTATCCTAATAAATGAGTTTTATAATGATAAGACTAATGCCGCTGCAGTACAGCTACAGGAAACCGTAAAGTTATATGGAAGCGATAAATACGTAATTGATAACGAGTTGCATTCATTTATTGGTAGCGAGACGGCTGAAAGGAGTCTAAGCCAATCCCTAGTTAACTATTATAATAAGTATTTTAGTGACAGGTCTGTATCAGTAAACGCAAACGTATCGTTCAATAGTAGAATTGATAATAAGATTAGCTCTTTACGGGCAGAATACAGCAGGCTTGATAGATTATCCGCTGACATTGATAATTACAGAGTCCAGTGGCTCGATACAATCCAATCCTATATGCGAAGAAATTTATATTACGGCGACATATCCACGTATAACAAGAATGTTGTCGCCTATAACAGCAACTTTAAAATATATAACAAGAAGATAGAAAATTATAATGCGAATAGAGACGCATATAACAACGAAGTAAACAAATTTAATGTAATCTACCGGGCATTCTATCCTACAAAAGCTCAACTAAAAACTAAGTAAAACCCTTGTTTGGATAATAGAGTTATTTTGTTATAAGCATATGTACGTACGGGATTCTTTAAATATCCCATATAAATAGTCTTTTTAAATTGGGTTTTCGTTATCGCTGTACGCACAATCATCCCAAGACCGAGCCTGTACTCCAAGATTATATGCTTTAGAGTCATTTTTATCGTATTTAGCATCACATACATTATTAGATAACGCCCATTTATAGCCATAGCAAATGCGCGGCGGTAACAGTGGTAATTTGTGGTTTATCGGTAGACAGCACGCTCGATTCCTCGGCGACAGCTCAGACATTAAATAGGTGGCCATTGCGGGACGATATGTGCCGTACTGCGTAAATCGAGGAAAAACGAAAACAAAATGAACTCACTACTAAGTGATATGCTCTGAAATTTCCTACTATGCTAATCGTTAGCGTTATGTTAATGTCAAATGTATGCAACCACAACAAGCTCAACCAAATCAGCCACCAATTGAAGCAAAAGAATCACCGCTGAAACTTTTGCCTAATATTGAAGATGTAATAAAAAGCATTCATTCAACCGCTAAATTCTCACGAATACTCGGTATATTAATAATTATTATTGTTCCTTTGGCGGGATATGGATTGTATGACCCGAAAACATCACAGGGCGTTAGCCTAAGGGCTACGGTTATTACAAGTGTTGTACTGGGCCTAATTCAAGGCGGAATATTACTCATACTGGGCAGCAAATTAAAGAAAATTAGCGCACAAGATCTTGACCAGGGCAGTAAGGCACTAAAACATCTAATACTTTATCTTGTAATAAGTTCGGTTCTCGGATTACTTTTTGGTAGTGGTGGAATTGGAATATTAAATCTCATATTGATCCTTGACGCAAACAAGAGTAGAGGTGATATAAAAAAGATTCTATTACAACAACAACTATTACAACAACCACCACAACCACCACCACAACCACAACAACCACAACAACCACTTTCATAATAAAGATAATTATCTTCTTCTGGGATGAAGATCGCCTTTGTAGACAAGTAGTGTCAAATCAACGTTGGCATAAAAGTGCTTTAAGGGTGTCAAAAATATGAGGCGATATGAAAGAAAAAGTGAGAAAGCGCGCCTAGCAAATGCGCGGCGGTAACAGTGGTAATTTGTGGTTTATTGGTAGACAGCACGAACGATTCCACGGCGACAGCTCAGACATTAAATAGTCATTCGCAACCAAAATATTTATTATCGTAAGTCGTTAATATTCGTGTGCAAAAACAGTAGAAGTCGGTGCCTATTTCGTAGTTTAGTTATAAGCAATAGAGCTATGTATAATGGTAGATATGAAAACACTCAACGAAATCATTGATCTATCCGGAAAGTCGGCAATTGTAACTGGTGGGGCAAAAGGTATTGGATACGGCATAGCCTATAGGCTGGCAGAGGCAGGTGCAAAGGTGCTGATAGCAGATCTTGACGATGTAACAGCGCAGGAGGCCGCAAACGAGCTTACCGGTAAGGGCTGGACTGTTAAGGCGATAAGAACTGATGTATCTGACGAACAGGCCGTAAAAATGATGATAGACGCCTGTAAAGAGCTGTATGGCTCAGTTGATATTTTGGTGAATAACGCTGGCATTTATCCGTCTGAGCCGGTTTCTAGTATGACAGCCGAAGGATTCGACAAGGTCATGCATGTAAACCTCAGAAGTGTATTCCTAACTACTAAGTACGCGTCGGAAGTTATGAAAGAGCAGGGTGGTGGCAAAATTATTAATGTGTCATCAATTGACGCGCTACATCCATCAATGATTGGGCTCGCTCATTATGACGCCTCAAAGCACGGCGTATGGGGGTTCACCAAAAATTCAGCTCTTGAACTTGCCGAACATAAGATTTGGATTAACGCGATTGCACCAGGTGGCATAGCTACTCCTGGAGTCGTTGCCAGTAGTGGTGGTGCTAGCGGCGAGCAAATGGCAGAGGCGACAAAGGCTTTTCTTGGTAAGATCCCTATGCATCGAATGGGCGAATCCGACGAGATTGGAAAGGTTGCATTATTCTTAGCAAGCGACATGTCTAGCTATATGACAGGTAGTCAAATAGTGGTCGACGGCGGAGTACTATTAAGCTAAATTTCGTTAAAAAGCTTATGTCTATTGACATTATGGTGTAAAATCTAAATAGCTTCCTTAAAAAAGAAGTAGGTTTCCGCTAAAGCCAAAAGCTGGTTGTGGAAACAGAAAGTTTGAAGTCTAGGGGATACCCTGGGAATATTCAATACTACTAAAAAAGATATCGAGCAATATACTCGATTCATCGGTTAGAGCTTTGATTGCTGCAGAAATCAAAACTCCGACTAAAAATTATAAACACCTCACAAAAGGGGTGTTTATAATTTTTAGGCCCAATAGTGACTAGGAACCTAGTCGTGAATTTACCCTATTATTGTATTTTTGACACCACTAACAATTATGACGATTGTGACACATAAAATATGTGCTTAAAATATTTTAACAGATTGAGATTATGTCAAAATAATGACATTATAGTTTGTTCATAAATTAAAACTATTGCAAAAGCCAATTTTGAGGCATATAATTTGTCGGTAAATTACATTAGATACGCTCTAATGAAAAATAATAAATTAATTATTACGTAGGAGTTTTTATGGCTGTTAATGGTGAATATCTATCAATGCCCGAAGATAATGGTTTTGGTCTACAAGATGGTTGGTCATCTAGATTAAAGAGCGTGTTTTCATCACGAAAAGAAGAAGTTACTGCTGTAGAGCACGTTGAACATACTAGCCACCACACTTCTCCTATCCCAGAAGTAGCTCTAGGCGGTCTCTTAGTCGGCCTTGGTGTTGTACCTCATAGGAAAAGAAACGGTCAGATAGACGAAAGTCATCCTGGTTACGAGATTAATGTCTACAAGTCAACAGCATTGCTCGCAGCCGAAGGACAGTCAATGGAAAGATTCATAGCTTAACAGCTCTATTAGTGTCCTATTGTACTCGTAAAGAGTATAATAGGACACAGTTATATGGATCCGTCTACAAAAAATTCTGATATATTTATATTGCTTCAAGAGCAGCTATTAAATGCGCGCGCGAACGACCAGCTTATTCGCGCCGACAACACTAAAGGCAAGAAGATTACCGTGCCTAATACGGGCAAGGCTATATCGTCAGCCTACGAGCAGTTGCGTAATGCTGCCGAATACGCAGAAGATCATTTGATACTTCAGAGAGCAATTAGAAGATTTTTGAAGCGTAGTTTGTTTATAGGCAAGGTTGAGCTGATTGATCTTGGCGAGGATTTGATTATTGAACTCGTGCAAGCGGGTTATCTCAAAGAGACAGAGCTAGGCTCAAAAGTTGCCGGCTCTATTAGTCAGTTAGCAGCTAGCTACGAGGATGTTTATCATCGGCTTCGGCAGTCACATGTTACTAAAGTTCAGGCTCAAGATTGGGTACTATCTATATTATCAGTCGAGATTGAGTCTATCCTGAACCCTCAAAACCATCATTACGCATTATTATATGTTGCTCAGTATCATTTTATGGATATGCTGCCGCGCCGAAAACTTGTTGCTAATCAAACTGAGGATGATCAATACGAGATTTCGTTATATACAGCTGTGCATCTGGCCTTGTTTAAGTCAGACATAGCAGTGGTAAGACACGATATAATGCGCGTTTATCAGCAATCTCCAGACGATTTGAAGGGTTTTATAGCCATGAACCGACATATAGACGAGTTGTATCTTGCCAAGCTAACTAACAGGCTCAGACGTAACGTTGGTAAAAACGGTGCTCCTTTTAGGATTCTTAAAAGCATGTGCGACGATTTCCCGAATACAGTAGACATGCTGAGTGATCGTCAGCAATTTTTGCAAGCTTATAGACGACAGATTGATATCGAGTTCGAGAATGTACACAAAAGAGTGAACAAGGGAATTGTTAAGAGTATTTTCTTTATCCTTATTACAAAAGTTATTATCGGTGTTGGAATTGAGGTTCCCTATGATCTAGTGACGACTGGCGCAGTAGCTGGCGTTCCGTTGCTGGTGAATCTTGCCACGCCTCCACTTTATATGGCAAGTCTAAAGTTTAGTCTTAAGTCGCCACAATCACTTAGCAAGCAGACTCTCATAGAATATATAAACACTATGATTTACAGCGACGACAAGCCGCCTCTACTGATGGTTAGGCCGGTGTCTAGTAGTCGATATATGATTAATTGGGTGTATTCTATTTTGTTCTTTGTGCCGTTCGCTTTGCTTGTTTATATTCTAAAATTGCTAGATTTTAATATTCCACAGATGATCATATTCTTTACATTCTTATCTACTGCCAGCTTCCTAGGCTTCCGACTGAGCAGTAAGATTCGTGAAGTTGAATTCGGCGATCGTCAGTCATCCGGTTTTATGACGTCATTAAGAGATTTTTTCTATCTGCCGTTTATAGTTTTTGGGCAATGGATATCGGGTAAGTATTCTAAGATTAATTTAGTAAGTAATGTGCTGGATATTGTTATAGAGTTGCCGTTAAAGACAATACTTAAATTGGCGCGTCAGTGGGTTACCTTCCTAGACCAAAAACAAGAAGAAATATACTAGATTACTGGTAGGTTGCTTATTCCACTCCGCAACTCATTGTGTTATTAACCTATCTATTAATAAATATACCGCTAGCCAATGACTAGCGGTATATAAGTTCTAGATTTATGTAAATCTTCTATTCGAAGGTTACTGGTACTAGTTCGGCGTTAAGCCTCGAGTCTTGGCCTAGTCCGTAGTAGTCATAGGCAGGACTTGAGTTGTTAACAAGTGAGGTGTAAAGAAGCGTACGTAGCTTTCTGACGCCCTTATGACTCTTAGTGACGAATCTTTCACGTGCAACGTAAATGATCCAGTTTTTCATGTCATCGTTAGGCGTTAGTTTGTCATTTGCGGCAATGTCACGTATGACTTGTTCGACATCAGGTTGTTCCATGAAGCCAAAGTTAGCGCTAATAGCAAGCAGGCTAGTGCCCTTTTTACGGTTGTTTTCGAACTCTTTAATCGTGTATCTGTCGGCCTCGTCAACATAAGGTCGCTTAACCTGCTTAATGGTTAGACTGATGATATGCTTTGGCAGACTTTGGTAGCGATCGATGAACAGTTCTAGAAGCGGCGGCGCTAAGTCTGTAAGCTTACTGACGCTACGTTCAGAAAGAACCAGTAGGCTGCGCTCAAAGACATGCTTTTGTTTGTTCTTAAGTTTCAATATATCGGCAATGGTAAGGCTGGAGTGACTGTTAAGGGCTGTAGACCAGTGGCGGCGACCCCATCTCCAGGCAGTCATGACTGCGAATAGAATAAGGCCAATAGTCAGTGGCACGTAACCGCCCTCAAGGAACTTAAGACTGTTAGCAGTAAGGAACATGCTATCAAAAGCTAGGAGAGGCACGAATAGTGCAAGACTAGCAATCTTAGACCAGTTCCAGAGTTTTTGAGCAATTAGAATCATGCTGAGAGTTGTTACGACCATCACACCGGAGACGGCTAGGCCGTATGCGCTAGCAAGAGCTGCGCTACTTCCGAAGCCGATAACTAGCAATACACAACCAACAAATAATGACCAGTTAACGAAGGAGATATATATCTGACCCTCGTGGTGTTCGTTGGTGTTACTAATTTTTAGTCTTGGCAGAAGACCTAATGCAATACCCTGTGAAGTTAAGCTAAATGCGCCAGAAATCAACGCCTGACTTGCGATAACTGTAGCCATGCTAGCTAAGATAACCATTGGAGCAAGTAGTGAAGACGGGACTAGACTGTAGAACAAATTGTCGCTAATAACTTCTTTGCCTTGCAATAGGTAGGCGCCCTGACCAAGGTAATTAAGGATTAAACATGGCATAACAATCGTGAACCAGCTGAGTCGAATTGGTAAAGCACCAAAGTGACCCATATCCGCGTAAAGGGCTTCACCGCCAGTGACGACAAGCATTACAGAGCCAAGAAGGATCAGTAGTTTTTCGGCTGGGAACAGAGTAAATGCACGCGCTGCGTGTAATGGGTTAAAGGCCTCTAAGATAGCTGGCGATGAGATAATCTCACGCAAACCAAGTGCGGCTAGAGCAAAAAACCATACCAAAATTACTGGACCAAATAGCTTGCCAATCTTGTGTGTGCCACGAGATTGAATGGCAAAAAGACCAGTTAGAATCGCAATTGTGATTGGCACAATATAGGGGTTAAGAGTCGGGGTGATAACTTTTAGTCCTTCTACTGCTGACAATACGCTGATAGCAGGAGTAATAATACCGTCACCAAACAATAGACCAGCTGCAATAATAAGTAATGCAGACACCGATAGAACAATCTTATTTTTGTGCTGACGAAGTAGTGCGAATAGTGCGAACACACCACCTTCGCCCTCATTATCGGCCTTAAGCACCCAGAATACATACTTAAATGCCACAACAATAATAAGCGACCATATCACTAATGATATTAAGCTTAATATGTTGGTTTGTGAAAGTTCTGGCCTGTAGTGCCCAAAGAACATTTCGTTTACTGAATATAGTGGACTGGTGCCGATATCGCCGTAGACGATGCCGAGTGCACCAAATGATAATCCGAGTACTCCTAATTTGGAGCGCTTCGTAAGGTGGTCTGACATTATTACCTCTTATTTGATTAATTATTGTTAAAAGCTTGGAGAGAATTTTTGTTTAAATTGAAGAGCCTATAATAACATATAAAAAAACATAAATATAGTATTTTCAGCTATAATTCATTTAGCTATGAATACAACTCCAAATAGTGAGCCAGAAATTAGTGCAGAATCTGAAGAGATTCGCCTTGGTGTTCATAATATAGACCCTACAAGGGACATAAGTATATCTGCTAAAGATTCAGAGGGTAGGGCTGTAAGCCTTAGTGACTTCCGTACGGAAAATAACGGAGAAGATGACGACGAGCATGTTTTGGCCAGAGTAGGCTATACGACAAAAGATGGAGAGTTCCAGGCCGAAGAAGTTCGGATGAGCAAAAGAGTCGTTGCAGCCGGCAAAACAACAATGGAGGTTGTTCAGCGCAACAAGGGTAAGATTGCTGTTGTTGGGTCGGTTGTGGTCGCTATTGCAGCTGGAACTGGGTTGTTGATACGTCGCAATCATCGTAGTGGCGACTAAATTATTCCGCATATTATTTACAGAGACGTTGAGTCTAGAGCTCTAATCCTATAGAATGAACTGGATAAGATATAATGGCGCCTTGGCCGAGCAGTTAGGCAGAGGTCTGCAAAACCTCGTAGATGGGTGCGACTCCCATAGGTGCCTCCAATGATATACTTATATTATGGGCGAGTGGCGGAATTGGTATACGCGATAGACTTAAAATCTGTTGACTGAATAAGTCTTGTGGGTTCAAGTCCCACCTCGCCCACCATAAAAAGAGTCCTCGGTTGTAAAACCTAGGCTTTTTTTATGGGCTCTGGGTGAGTGGGACTTGAACGGGAATGCCCTAAGCGCATTCCCCGGTTCCTTGCCCCCAAAAATGCCTGATGGCATCTTGGGGGTTGTCTCTAGCAAATCTAATTTTGATTTGCGGGGACAAGGCAAGTCCCACCTCGCCCACCATTATAAAATGCTCCCTTTTTAGGGAGTTTTTTATTACTGCTAGTATTTCCACTGATCAGGTATTTTGTTGATGCACTCTGGAATTTTCTGTAAATTAGGCGAAGAGCCATCTGTAGTTAACTAACTTTAATACAGTATTTCAAGGATGCAAGATGTGACGATTAGAGGTATAATATAAGTACATTTAAGTAAGAGGGATTTAAAAAATGACTATATATTATATTATCGGCGCTATCCTATTGTTGGTTGCAATTATTGCCTCAATGTACAACGGTTTAGTTAGGATCAACACAAGAGTAAACGAAGCTTGGAGCGATATTACTGTCCAACTCAAAAGACGAACAGATTTGATACCAAATCTTATCAACACCGTTAAGGGCTATGCCAAGCACGAAAAAGAAGTGTTCGAGCAAGTTACCGAGGCTAGATCAGGTTTGATGAACGCTCAAGGCGTCGCAGAAACAGCTAAGGCCGAGAATGCCTTTCAACAAACCCTAAAGAGTTTATTTGCGGTTGCAGAAGCTTATCCAGACTTGAAGGCAAACGAAAGCTTTCAGCAATTACAGACTGAACTAGTTGATACTGAAGATAAGATTCAGGCCTCACGACGATTTTATAATGGTTCCGTACGCGACCTAAATGTTAAAGTTAAGGTTTTCCCAACCAATATTTTTGCAAACATGCTCGGTTTTAAAGTACGCGAATTTTTTGAAGTTGCGGAGAGTGAGCAGGCAGAAATCCAGAAACCTGTCGAAGCTAAATTTTAACAAAATCTACAAGTTGATGATTGATATGATCAATACCACGAAAGGAATGCTAGAAACTATTTGCTAGCGGATAACTTATGTACTCTGAGATAGAAAGCAATAAGCGCAAAACATGGTTTCTGATGTTTAGTTTTGCTGTTTTTATAACTCTACTGGGCTATATTTTTAGTAAAGCTTATGGGCAGCCTTCTATAACTTTTGCAGTAGGTATAGGAGCGATTTTCTACACTGTTTTTCAATATTTTGTTGCAGACAAATTAGCTACGGCCGTGAACGGGGCCAAGCAAATTACAAAAGCAGATAATCCAAGGTACTGGCGAATTGTAGAAAATCTTGCAATAACAGATGGATTACCAATGCCGAAAGTCTATATCATAGAAGATCCTTCGCCTAACGCTTTTGCCTCTGGGCGAGATCCAAATCATGCCTTGGTATGTGCGACTACCGGTATTTTAGATATTATGACCGACAGCGAACTCCAGGGGGTATTTGCGCACGAGATGGGTCACATTAAGAACTATGACATTAGAGTTAGTATGATAGTTTTTGGATTAGTTAGCCTAGTGGCGATATTAAGCGATATATTTTTGCGCATGATGTTTTGGGGTAACAACGACAATGACAACAACAATAATAACGCTATTTTCATTGTACTAGGAATTGCAGCGGCAATATTAGCGCCAGTAGCGGCCACTCTCATACAGTTATCCATCAGCAGGAATAGAGAATATTTGGCAGATGCAACTGGTGCATTAACGACTCGCTATCCACAAGCTTTGGCTAGCGCTTTGCAAAAAATCGAACAATCCGGCAGTGTACTTCGTAAGCAGAATACATCGACAGCTCATTTGTTTTTTGCCAACCCACTAAAAAAGAAGAGTTTATTAAATATGTTCAGCACACATCCACCTATCGAGGAGAGAATTAAACGACTTCAAGGAATGGATTTGCACGCTTAATATGGCTACCAAAAAGAGTGCTCCCAAGCAAGAGTTCAAGATAATCAAAAAGACTAAAAAGTTATTTGTTAAAAAAAACGACATCAAGACAGCTACTGTTGGCTCGGCAAAGCGCCCGCGTAAAATCAAACAAGCCGAGCATAAATCTTTCAAACTAAGTAAGCGGATTAAGCACTATAATCGGCCTATTGCCGGCCCGATAAAACTTACAAGGTATACATTTCGACCGTTCATAAAGCACTGGCGTTTATACGCTGGTATCGTGTTAGTCTATTTAGTGCTAAATGTTATTTTTGTGCATGGTTTTGGTAGTGGAATTGATCTAGCGGCTCTAAAGGAATCTATTCAAAACAATAAAGCCGCAGATCAGGGTAATCTCGCGACAGCTACGACGCTTTTTAGCTATCTGCTAACTTCTAATGGCGGTAGTTCGGCGGGTACTGGACTATTTCAAACACTGTTAGTACTTCTGGTGAGTCTGTCTATTATCTGGACGCTAAGGCAGATTACTGTTGAATCAAAAATTAGAATTCGCGATGCTTTTTATAAAAGTACCGGTCAATTAATACCGTTCATTCTTGTGTTAACTGTAGTCGCCCTGCAACTAATTCCGTTAATAGCCGCAAACTGGTTGATCACAAATATTATTGGTGGCGGGGTAGCTTCTGCTGCTGTAGAAAGGTTTGTAACATATATAATTGCCGGATTGTTCACGTTGTTATCGTTATATATGTTGAGCTCATCATTATTCGCATTATATATAGTTACCCTGCCAGACATGACGCCTTTTAAGGCACTTAAAGGAGCCAGAAAACTAGTTATGCACCGACGTTGGACTATCATGCGTAAAATAATCTTCTTGCCATTCTTGCTGATAATTACAGGGGCTGCGATTATGTTGCCGATGCTATTATTGCTACCTTCTTTTGCGTCGTGGATGTACTTCGTGTTGTCGCTACTGATACCGTTTGTTATTCATAGCTATATGTACAGTTTGTATCGGGAATTACTGTGAATAAGCCCGATGCAATAAATAGGCTAAGTAAATTAATTTCTCAGCTCTCGCAGTATGCCTATGAGTATTATGTGCTCGACGAAACCACCGTTAGTGACGCCGTTTATGATGGACTTATTCAAGAGGTAAAAAAGATCGAGGAGGAATATCCTGATCTTATTTCGCCCGAGTCGCCGACGCAAAGAGTTGGGGCTGGTCCTGCGGATGACTTTCAGAAAGTTCCGCACTCTACCAGAATGCTTAGCTTGAACGACGTCTTTAGTAGAGAAGAAGTTGAAGCGTGGGTGTTAAGAATGGAAAAGTTGATACCAGGCAGTAAGCACGAATATTCTGCAGAGATAAAGATGGATGGTTTGGCTTGTTCTTTGATATATCAGGACGGCGTTCTAATAAGAGCTATTACTAGAGGCGACGGTTTTGTGGGCGAAGACGTGACGACTAATGTCCGCACTATTAAAAGCGTGCCACTAAAATTACGACATAATGATGAGTCGTCATCGGCTAGTAAATTCTTAAGCGGTCGTACAGAAATCCGTGGCGAAATTATTATGTTAAAGAAAGATTTCGAAAAATTGAATGCCGCGCGTGAGCTAAATGGACTTCCGGTATTTGCTAATCCTCGCAACTTAGCTGCCGGCACTATTAGGCAGCTTGATCCTAGGTTGGTAGCAGAAAGGCCATTGCAGTTTAGGGCCTATGATTTGATACGCGACGATGCCAGTGAAGTTCCGACTTATGTGTTTGCATATGAGACTATTCGACGTCTTGGAATTATTGTGACTCCAGAAAACGACATGTTTAGTAATATTCAGGACGTGATGGATTTTGTTGAAAAATGGGATAAGAAAAGGCACGCTCTGTCATTTAATACTGACGGCCTAGTGATTAAAATTAACGATCGTAAATTATATGCTGAGCTTGGCGTCGTGGGCAAGAATCCGCGCGCAGCTGTAGCCTACAAATACGCCGCTGAAGAAGCAACTACGATTGTACGCGACATTGTGATTAGTATCGGTAGGACAGGTGCAGCAACTCCTGTAGCAGTATTTGACCCTGTAGTTGTTGCCGGGACAACTGTTCAACATGCTAGTCTGCATAACGCCGACGAGATTGCCCGTAAAGATATTCGAGTTGGCGATACGGTTGTTATATATAAAGCGGGCGATATTATACCTCAGGTTCAGTCTGTGATAGAGAATTTGCGTCCAAAAAGTTCTAAGCGTTTTAATATGGAGGATGAGCTGGCTACGCAGTTTCCAGGGCTACAGTTTGAGCGTCCTGAAGACGAAGTCGTATACCGTATAAAAGGCGACGCTGGGAATATTTTACTCAAAAAAGCGCTAGAGCATTTTGCCAGTCGGGGTGCTCTTGATATAGAAAGTTTGGGCGAAAAAAACGTTGAAGCTCTTATCGACGCGCAGCTTGTTTATGATTTGGCAGATATATATAGACTCAAAAAAGAAGATGTCTTGACGGTTGATAGGTTTGCCGAGATTTCGGCCAGTAAATTGGTGTCAGCAATAGCCGAAAAGCGTAATCCGCCAATGGCAAAATTCGTCTATGCACTAGGCATACGACATGTTGGTACGCAAACAGCTATAGACCTAGCTCACGCCTTTAAATCACTTGATACATTAGGCACAGCTACCTATAAACAGTTAATGTCAGTTGATGGTATAGGCGAAATCGTAGCAGACTCGATATTGATGTGGTTCGAGGACGATGATAACCAAAAATTACTAGCAAAATTCCGCAACTTGAGTGTCTGGCCGGAGGATGACTCTGCTGTTAACGGTAAGTTGACGAACAAAAGTTTTGTCGTTACGGGTACTCTGGAGTCGATGAGTCGTGACCAAGCTGCTGACAAGATTCGTGCACTTGGTGGCACATTTCAAAGTTCAGTCGGCAAGGGTACAACATATCTAGTTATGGGTACCAATGCTGGTAACTCCAAAGCCGAAAAAGCCCGAAAAGTTGGAACAGAAGTTATTGACGAGCCCGAACTGATTAAAATTTTAGAAACTTAGTCAGAATAAGCATAAGTGCTATATTGTGACTATGAAATATTCCAGTAATAAATTTTATTGTTTTTCGCCACCAGTAATGCTGGCAACTATTATTATCGAACTTAGCTTGGCGATTTATACATTAGTTCGCTACAAACTAAATCCAAAGAAAAGATTAGTTCTTGCAATTTTGCTGTTATTGGCCACGTTCCAGCTAGCGGAATATAGCGTCTGTGGACGGTTTAATCTTAATGCAGAAGCATGGTCGAGGGTCGGTTTTGTTGCTATTACGATGTTGCCACCTTTAGGTATACATTTGATAAAAGTAATAGCCGGCAAGAGTGCAAAGCTTTTGTTGCTCGTCGCCTATCTGTCTGCCTTGGTATGGATAGTGGCGTTTACTTTTAGCAGTAATGTATTTGCAGGCCAGGTGTGCGCAGGTAATTATGTGATATTTCGTCTAACCAGTACCGCAAATCTAGGTTATTTTATTTACTATTACTCCTGGTTGTTTATTAGTATATTTTTGGCTCTACATTGGTCGAGAAACACCAAAAAACAGACATCAAGGGCGTTAATGCTATTAGTCTTGGGGTATCTAGTATTTTTGGTGCCTACTACTGTAACAAACAGTTTATATCCTAATTCAGGCAGGGGTATACCTAGTATTATGTGTGGCTTTGCCGTTTTCTATGCGATTATCTTGGTATTCGGCGTTATGAATTTGTCGCTTGACAAACGTAAAGCTTAAGCTTTAAATGAATAGTATCTCGTGCGCTCTGCGGCGCGTGAAATAAAAACAACCAAAACAAAAAAAACCACCCGCCGCGGGTGGGCGCGCACGAATTATAAAAACCCTATCAAGTATAGGGTTTTTATAATGATGGAGGCACAGAGACAGCCCACTTCAATCCGAGCCCTAGCGCCAAGCTGAAGCTTGTCGCGGTCCAGGGTTCGAAGCTCAATAACATGACCAAACTAAAAACCCGTCCTTTCGGACGGATTCTTAGTTTGGTGGAGCTACAGGGACTCGAACCCTGGACCTCTTCACTGCCAGCGAAGCGCTCTAGCCAACTGAGCTACAGCCCCAAAATAACGCTGAATTTGATTATACACACTATGGTGATTATACCAGTTGGTCAGAGCGCTTAAGCGCATCTTTTATTTTTGCAACAAGTTGCCCCAACTGAGCTTCGTCCCCAAAATAATCAAAATTAATTATACCATGATTTTAAACTCACAGACCGAGTCCAAATAATTTGCTTCGATATTAGTTTATTAGTTGATCTGATGTACTGTAGATTCTACTAGAAGTCATATATACTTAAGTGGCTAGTTGATCGCCAAATTTACTGCTAGCAATATATGGGGCGATGCAGGGTTTACTCTGCAGAGCTCCACCATATCTTAGAACTACAGGATAATTAACAGACCTGGCTTACAAAAATATGAAAGATCAATTCAAAAAAATTATAGTCTCATTGCTTGGTAGGCAAGTTATTCGGCTTAGGGCTCGGAGTGATTTTACAGTAGTTGCTGTTGGCGGAAGCGTCGGCAAGACTGGCACAAAATATGCTATTGCTACACTGTTAAATCAGAAACTTAGAGTGCAATATCAGCAGGGTAATTACAATGACATAGTAACTGTTCCATTGGTGTTTTTTGGAATTACAGAGCCTAGTTTGTATAATCCGTTCGCTTGGCTTTTGGCGCTGATAAAGACAGAAATACTACTTCACAAAGATTATCCTTTTGACGTTGTTGTGCTCGAGCTCGGTACTGATGGTCCGGGCCAGATATCGCGATTTTCCGAATATTTGAACATTGATCTAGCTGTAGTCACTGCTATAGCCGACGAGCACATGGAGTATTTTGGCTCACTTGACGCAGTTGCTCTAGAAGAGCTGGAACTGATAAATATATCCAAAAGGACTATTATTAATAGCGATTTATGCGACAGTAAATATCTACCAAATGATAAATCCTTTGATACATATGGTTTTGCTAAGGCTGATTATCAACTAACAGATTTAGTAACCGAAAACCAAAAGTTTGATTTTACTATTATGAAAGGCGAAAGTAAGTTATTAGCATCTTCATATGAAGGTATCGCTAAGTCACAGCTATATTCATTGCTTGCTGCCACGGCAGTCGCAGATATTTTGAGCGTACCAGTTGAAGAGATTAGTTTGGGTATAAAAAAGATTACAGCTGTTAATGGGCGCATGAACCTTTTGAACGGAATAAGTAACTCCACCATTATTGACGATAGCTATAACTCAAGTCCTTTGGCTGTAAAGAGCGCTCTAGATGCTTTGTCGGCATTTAAAGGCGATTATAAGATTGCTATTTTGGGTAACATGAACGAATTAGGTAATCTGTCTGCAGCTGCACATATTGAAATTGGGGATTATTGTAATCCAAGATATATAGATTTATTGGCCACAATTGGTCCTGACGCAAACCAATACTTAGCTGCAGCTGCAGAAAAGAAGGGTTGTGTCGTGGAGCGATTTGACAGCCCATATAAAGCTGGCGAATGGGTTAAGCAGAGGATCAAAGATGGAACAATTGTATTGGTTAAGGGTTCACAAAATGGCGTTTTTGCCGAAGAATCAGTTAAACAATTATTGTCTGATAAGAACGACGTCAGCAAGCTAGTACGTCAGTCTAAGTACTGGCTTAAAATCAAGCAAAAACAGTTTACTCAAAGAGATAACGGGGTCAGGAAATGAAAGTTCTTGTACTTGGCGGAGGCGACTCACCAGAAAGAGACGTATCGCTCAGATCGGCCAAGTCAGTCGCTTTGGCATTGCGAGATGCAGGTCACGATGTGGTCGAAGCCGATCCAATAAATGGTGATGATATCTTTAATGGTATAGATCAATCGGTACTAGTTTTTCCTATTCTTCATGGAGCAGGTGGTGAGGACGGGATTATACAGAAAAAGTTAGAAGAAAGAGGGCTGCGTTATTTAGGATCAGACAGCACCGTTTCGAAAATTTGTTTTGACAAAAACGCCACCAGAGTAAAATTGAATGACTCCGGCATAAAGGTCGCAGAAGGCGGCAGCGTGACAAAATCTGATTATTGGACCAACGAACTAATCACTAGGCCTCATGTTTTAAAGGTGCAGCATGGTGGCTCAAGTATTGGCACCTATATTATCCGTGATCCTGGTCATATAAATAAAGAAGAGGTTGATGCAGTATTTGAACTTGATGACCACGCGATTATAGAAGAATTGGTTGTTGGGATTGAGATAACTGTACCAATTTTGGACGATAAAGCCCTGCCAGTTATTGAAATAGTGCCCCCGCAAAACGAAGATTTTAACTATGAAAATAAATATAACGGAAAGACTGGCGAGTTATGTCCGCCTCAATCAATAGATAGTGAAGTGCAGGCCAAGGCGCAAGAGCTAGCCGTTTTAGTGCACAAGAACCTCGGTTGCCGTGAACTATCGAGGATAGATATGATTGTGCGTCAAAATGGCGAAATAGTTGTATTAGAAGCGAATACGATGCCAGGCATGACGGATCAGAGTCTGTATCCTAAGGCCGCGCTTCAGTACGGGCTTACAATGCCTGATTTGATGAATATTTTTGTTGATCTAGTTGATCGCCACAAAATATAAGACCAGTAAAAGTAAACAGAGGTGTGGTTATAGCTAAAAGTCCTATATAATAATATTTAACTATGAAGAGATATAACCCAAAAGATATTGAAATTAAGTGGCAAAAGTGGTGGGACGACAACAAGACCTACCAAGTAGATTTTGATAGCCCAAAAACTAAGTATGTCGGAATGGGTATGTTTAATTACCCAAGTGGCGCAGGTATTCATATTGGCCACGCCATGAGCTATACGGTAAGCGATATCATGGTTCGTTTTAAGCGTCAGCAAGGTTACGAAAGCTATAACCCGATTGGTTGGGACGCTTTTGGATTGCCGGCCGAAAATTATGCAATTAAAACTGGTGTGTCACCTCAAGCCAATATGGCTACTATTATTCCAGGCTATCACAAGCAATATAAGGCCATGGGTTGGAGCAATGACTGGTCTAAAGAGATTTCTACTCACGAGCCAACGTACTACAAATGGACTCAATGGATATTCACGCAAATGTTTAAGCAGGGATTGGCTTATCAAGACGCGCGAATGCAGTGGTGGTGTGAAAAATGCCAAACAGTGTTGTCGAACGAGCAAGTTATTGACAGTAAATGTTGGAGGCATGATAGTGCTGATGACGTAGAGGTCGCTAAGCGCGAAGTTAAGCAATGGTTTTTCAAGATTACTGATTATGCCGATGAGTTGCTTGAGGCGATTGACGACCTAAACTGGACTGAAACTGTTAAGACGGCACAGAAAAATTGGATTGGTAAAAGCAAGGGCGCGGAAGTGACTTTTGCGGTTGATGCTAGCGACGAAAAACTCGTAGTATTTACTACCAGGCCCGATACGCTATATGGCGCGACATTTATGGTGCTGGCGCCAGAGCATGATCTAGTCGACAAATTAACGACTGAATCTCAAAAAACAGAAGTAAGTAACTACGTTAAACAGGCGACTAAAAAATCAGAAGTAGAACGCCAGGCCAGTAAAGATAAAACCGGCGTATTTACTGGAGCTTATGCCACTAATCCTATTAACCAAGCCAAGATTCCAATTTGGATCGCTGACTATGTTTTGGTTGGTTATGGCACTGGTGCGATTATGGCTGTGCCTGCCCACGACGAGCGCGATAATGAATTTGCAGTCAAATACAACCTGCCAATAATTAAAGTTGTCGATACGCCTGAAGACGATATTAGTGTTGAGGCCAAGATGATTAATTCTGACACTTACAACGGCTTAATGTCGAGCGATGCCCGCGAAAAAATAGTTGCAGATCTGCAAGTTAGTAATCTGGCAGAATCAAAAACTACCTTCAAGATTCGTGACTGGAGCGTGTCGCGTCAGCGTTATTGGGGAGCGCCAATACCGATTATTAATTGTCAAAAATGTGGCCAAGTTTTGGTGCCGGACGACCAATTACCGGTTGTACTTCCGGAACTGGAAGACTTTCAGCCAAGTGGCGATGGTCGTAGCGCGCTAGCTCGTGCAAGCGAATGGCTTAAAGTTAAGTGTCCAAATTGTGGCGGTGATGCCGAGCGCGAGACCGATACGCTAGATACTTATATTTGTAGTAGTTGGTATATGCTGCGCTATCTTGATCCGCATAATAGTGAGGAAATATTCAACAGCCAGCAAGTAAATAAATGGCTACCGATTGATTTTTATAATGGCGCTGATCATGCCACTGCCCACATGATATATGCTCGTTTTATGACTAGATTCTTCCACAAGCTTGGTCTTATAGACAATCCTGAGCCATTCAAGAAGTTCTTGTTTAACGGTAAGGTCACCGCTGCTGACGGCCAGATGTTTAGCAAGAGTAAGGGTAATGGCGTTGATCCACTTGAGATTATAAATAGCGGATATGGAGCCGACGCCTTAAGGACATATTTGATGTTTGCTGCGCCACTAGAATTGTCTGCAAAATGGGATGCTCAGGGCGTGCCAGGTACTTATAGGTTCCTAAATAGAGTATGGAATATTGTTCAAGAATATCTAGAATTACAGCCAAGTTCAGAAACTAATAACGATGCTCCACTGCGCATTATTCATCCAGCTATTAAGAAAGTTACTTCTGACATTGAAGAGCAAAAATACAATACGGCAATCGCTGCTATGATGCAGGCCTGTAATAGTCTGTATGACCTGAAGGCAAAGAGCGGTTTTGATGATACGACTAGTTGGCGACAAGCTTTGGAGAGTTTAGTGATGTTGGTTACTCCGTTTGCTCCACATATGTCTGAGCAGCTATGGCATGATCTTGGTCACGAGGATAGTGTAAATAAGGGCCACTGGCCTGTATGGGATGACAAGTTCTTGGCTTCCGACACAATGACGATAGCAGTGCAGGTTAATGGTAAATTACGAGCCGAAATAGAGGTTCCGTCAGACGCCGATCAATCTGCTGTATTGGCGGCCGCTAAAGCAAATCTAAAAGTCGCTGGCTATTTGACCAGCGACCCTATTAAAACAATTTATGTGCCCGGCAGACTACTTAGTTTAGTCGTCCGCGCGTAAAGGCGAACAAGCTGGCACGACAATAGGTGTACCTAAAGGAATTTCATCCATATTTTCTCTTTGAATTGAGTCATTGTATTTGTCTACCCTGTCAATAAAGTCGTCTCGGTTCATACCGGGACATACCTTCGTCGACATATCCCATAGAGGTCTGTCTACTAATACAGTATTAAGACTAGCCGGTAAATCTGGCTTACCTTCACAGGCAGATACAGTAACCATAGAGCTCATTGCTATTAGTGGGAGGGCGGCCTTAGCGATTGCTCGTTTTAATCGTCCGGTCTTGCGATCATTCGTGTTCGGTTCAAATGTACCTGGAATAATTTCAATAGTGTTCATAAAAAGTATTATAACATAGTAGACTAACTTTAGCAATATATTTACGGTTGCGTAAAGGGGTGGTTAAGAGGTATAATATGTTCAA
>CALREK010000004.1:0-18991 GCA_943355165.1 uncultured Saccharimonas sp. (SeqCode)
CCAACATTCGGCAAACCAACAATACCTATAGAAAGTGAACTCATAGCACCATTATAACAGGTTATGGCTATTGTCAGAAATGCAAAAATGTGCTAATATAAAAGTAGTTAATAAAATAAAACAAAAATATCAAAAATATGTCAGAAACAGCAATAATCAATCCTAACGAGCAGTACATACAGCCCACAGAGCAGCTTGCGGCTCTTGAAGTCTTTTCAGGAGTTTATAACTCTTTTGCAGACGAAGCTAAACAATCTGCTAAGCGTCGTGTGGAGCTTGTTGATAGCCAGGGAGTTACGGTTGAAGTAAACCCTCCTTTGGATTTTGTACAAGAACGATTTAAGGCTGCTCAAGAGAAGGTAGAGCCTCTTGCTGGACTTGCTGTTCGTCCCTCCGAAGTTCAAGACAAGTTTATGGAGGAAGCAAAGGTTGAAGCTCATAAGGCATACGACGGACGACCAAGTGGAGAAGCTGTGCGACTTGAACGAGCAAATAGGGTTGTATCTAGTTTTATTGATAGGGCTGGTGATATGTTTACGCAAGGCGAAACCGACGGACTAACGATTAAGCTATTCTTTGACCGACTTGAAGGCTTCAAATATGGACTTAGCCTCGGCTACAACGGCTTAGTAACAAAAAAAGATGAGCCTATGCCTGGTAAAGAAGCCCAAGCAGATTATCACCGAGCTATTCAGAGCACATACGGTGATAAAGCGAACGTGAAAGAGCAAGAAAATGGTAGCTTTTTACACGTAAACGGAAACCGTCATCTTGCCTCTGGTTCACCTACTACTGAACGTATTTACATTTCCCCAAAGCTCAACGAACAGCCAGGAGAAGTCGTGAAAGTATGGGCTGACACCTTAAAGGAGTTAGGATTGGACGAAAAGGTTTACTACAAAGTTGCCGAAGGTATGAGCCGTCGCTACGATACTGTTATTACCTACGTCACGCCTGAAACAGCTAGTGACGCAGAGCGGGCGGTCCAAGAGTTTGTAAAACGCTGCCCGCCTGAATTATTAAGTGATACTACTATGCCTTCTGGCATTGAAGTAGCCAAAGGTGTAAGCCGTGCACCTGAGCCTGATGAGCTCAATACCCTACTTCGTTATAGGGGTAAAGACACCATTTCCTATAACGAGTTTGCCTGTGCCATTACCGAGCTTGCTCTAAGACGAGCTAGTTACGACTTTATGATACGGGGTGATCCAGCCGAGCAGGTTACACCGAAGGCTTTATCAGAAGCAGCCCAACCATTTTTCGTACAATTTGTTAAGTTAAGCGGGCTTGACCCTATAACTATGAAGGCGGCTTAGCAATGAGTGAAGCAGTAACAGCTACGCCAGGAAATACTATTCAACCTCCTACCTATCGTGGCGACCAGGAAGGTCCGCTAAAAGAATTAGGACCAGAACAGCGTCATATTCTTGATTTGCAACTTTCTGACCACGCCCGACTTAATGAAATGGAGCTACATAGTGACTTGCGAGATGGGTTTGTCGCTGGCGACACGTCTATACCTAGTGGTACTTTGCTTCACGGTACAAGTTATTCACCCGAAGCTGTTAGGAGTATTGCGGCACACGGTGTAATGAGCGGCGAACTATTTGATAAACCAGAAGATACCGAGACAAATTATTGTGCAGACTTCTGGCGTGTAGAAAAAGACACCACAATCGGTGACTATTGCGAGGAAATTACTGGTAAAGAGCCAGGCGTGGGTAGGCTACTTACATCTAGGGGAGAAAGAAGCTGGATACCAAACCCCCTTACCAGAGATGAACGTATGGCTGTTATTATTGACCCTAACATACCCGAGATACAGCCTTTGCTGGAAGCAGACGCTTACCGTCCTGGTACTGATGAGCTATTTTCGGGAATTATAAACCACCTTCCTGCCGAGAAAGGTAGTCCAAAAGGTGAACGGCTTGCAGCCATACTCGGTGGCGTGCCTAAAGGGGCTATTGCGGGTATTCTAGTAAGCCCCAAACTAGCTGAAAATACAGAGCATATTGCTGATATTGTCAGTGCCTTTGAAGGTAAAGTGCCTGTGTTGTCTATTACGGGTGAGCTTGTAGCAGGTTTGTCCTAGCGTTGCTCATAGTAGGCGTTTCGTTGCTCTAGTTTGTATGCAAGAGCGTATCTCTTAAAAACTTTCTCAAAACGGTCACTAGCTTCATAAAACTCACGAATAACTTTTTCTTGTTCTGCGACTACTTGGGGCGGGTCGGTTTTGGGGTTTAGCGGTTTAGGAAAGAAGCTCAAGAACACCACTAGTTTTTGCATTTTCCAAGTAACGTCATAATAAGCGTCCTCAAGCTCCTTTTGCAGCTCGTCGGTTATCATACTGCCTCCAAAGCTTCTTCAAGCTTCTTGGCAAAGTCTCTTGAGTAGCCCCGTTTACCCTGGTCGGGCGGTGGCATTTTTATTCTAAGTTCAAAGGGTAGGTATGCGTCTTGAGAGCGGCTATACTCAGCACCTAAAACGACCTTTCGTTGTTTTGGCTGGTCGTAGGGTAGGGTTTTGTCCTGAATGTGCCAATAGAAAGTGAACTCATAGCTCCATTATAACAGGTTATGGCTATTGTCAGAAATGCAAAAATGTGCTAATATAAAGCTAGTTAATAAAATAAAACAAAAACCACAAAAATATGTCTGAAACTATCCAACGCACAATCGAAGCAGATCATTTTCCGGAAGTAGCCGCTGACGGTAATGGTACCAGACGGCTTGAATTATTAGGAATAAAAGAATCACTACGCGAACCGGATCAGCGTAGAGCTTTGTTTGCTTCAATGTCTAATGATGAATATAAAAAGTACATTGGCTACATCAACTCTATTACACGAGGCGAGAAGGTTAGTGGTGATTATGCTGACGGTAAGCTGGGATTTATTGCCACACCTTCCTTAGAAGACAAAGAAATGTTGATGGATAAGAGCTTTGAGGCAGCTAGAGATATATTAAGCGATAAAGACAGCGATGATGAGATTGCCTTACGACGAGCAGGGCTAACGATAGCAGGAGCGATTAATTATATTCATCCATACGAAAACGGCAATGGTCGTAGCGGAAGGGCAATGCATTATTTGGTAGAATTTGGTAATCAGAGGGGTGACGAGATTTTTGATCAAGAGATGAGCGCCACAATAGGCAAGTACCCAGTGTATGATGGTGAGTTAATGGCTATTTATGATTCGCCGCCGCCAGCTATGACTAGGGCATTAGACGAAAAAGTTGGCGCTGTAGATGTCGACCCAAGGCAAGCAGCCACGGCAAGAGTAGAATTATTTCTTGATATGATGAGGGGCAAAAGTGAGATCGTGATCAATGAGCCTGTGCTAGTTCATCAGGCTGGTTCGACTAAATTTATTGCTGATAATTTTGTTGCGCATGCGACAGAAACGATGACCGGGGCAGAACTATACGAGCAAACTTATTTAGGTTTATCGTCTACTCCAAACAGACCAATTAGCGCTGATATGTCTGGGGCTACTGCTGTATTGCCATTAAGGCCTGTCGCTAATAACTTGGATGAAAGATCTAAATCTGGCGTAGAGTTAGACGTTCTATAACTTGACCGATAGACATAATCATTTTTAGACATCGATAGCTTATTGAATATAACTCTACAAAGGCGAAATCTTAGATCGTAGAATGTAGTTTTGTAGTAATTATAAGTTAAAATTAAAGGTCGGTGGGCCTAAAAACCCGCCCCCTTACATGCTTCAGAATATCCCGAATATCTAAGTGCTTATGGTATAATCGATGTAATATGAGCATCTTGAGTGGGGTATCAGAATTCTTTGGTCTTGACATCGGTACGACCGCTATTCGGCTAGTTCAATTAAAAGGCGATGGTCCCGTAAAAAGCTTGGCTAAATATGGTTATATTCCTCTTGATAGCAGGTTGGCTATGAGCGTCTCTAAGGCCGATCAGCTTAAGGTAATACAGGCCGTTCATGATTTGTTGGGTCAAGCGAGGGTCACCACTAAGAATGTGGCCGTAGGCATTCCTTCTCAGAACGCGTTTACGGCAGTTGTTGATGTTGATAGATTGTCGACTAAAGAACTGGGCAAATCTATTAAATATCAGATTGATTCGTTAGTTCCGGTACCCCTAGCTAAATCAAAAATTGACTGGGCCTTAATGGGCGACTCGCCAAAAGACAAGAACAAGGTAGAAGTTTTAATATCTAGCGTTCCTGATGAATTTATTGAGCGGCGCTTAGATTTGCTAGAGGCTAGTGGCTTAAACGTGATTGCTTTTGAGCCAGACAATCTCGCGCTTGCAAGAGCACTAATACCGGCTGGCGCTATTACTCCGCATATGGTCATTGATATTGGAAATAAATCAACAGATATAGTTATTAGTGTCGAGGGAGGACCTAGATTTACAAAGTCCATACCAACTGGAGCTGAGGCCATGGTTCGCGCTGCCGCCCAGAGTCTTAATATTGACGACAAACAAGCTCAACAATTCGTCTTCAAGTTTGGGCTAAATAAGGACAAGCTTGAGGGTCAAATTTTTAACGCTTTAATAAGTACGGTTGATGTTCTTACTACGGAGATAGAGAAGTCGATAAAGTTCTTTATGGCTCGTTATGGAGAGTCGGCTAAGCTTGAAAGAATCATCGTTACCGGTGCCGCATCAGTTCTGCCAGAGTTTCCGTTATATATAGCAAATAAATTTAGCATAAATGCCGAGATCGGTAACTCGTGGCGCAATGTTGCGTACCCAGCAAATAGGCAAAATGAACTGCTAGCTGTCTCTAATCACTTTGGTGTTGCTGCTGGATTAGCGGAGCGAATGGAATGATTCAGCTAAACTTATTGCCAGATATAAAAATAGCATTCATGAGGTCTCGCAGGTTAAAGCGGTTGGTCATGATAGTTACTTCAATCATAAGTATTATATCTATCAGTATTGTTGTTCTTTTATATTCGTTCGTGAATATTGCTCAAAAGCAACACATCTCTAATATTAATAGCAATATTAAATCTAACGATACTAAGCTTGGTAATATTACTGATTTAAATAAAGTTTTGACCATACAAAACCAGTTGGAGAGCTTAACAGGATTACACGATCAAAAACCAGCTACATCTAGACTATTTGGGTACATAAACTCAATTACTCCAGCTAAAGTTGATTTGTCGACTTTGAGCATTGACTTCACCAACAAGACATTAAAAATTACCGGGAGCTCAGACTCTCTTAACACTCTTAATAAATTTATCGACACCATAAAGTTCACTGTTTATTCAACTCCATATGAGTTATCAGACAAAAAAGCATTTTCATCTACAGTTCTAACTTCTTATTCTAAAGAAGAGAAGAGAGTCACTTATGCAATTGGTACGACTTTTGACCCTGCGATTTTTGACGGAAGGTTTATTCCTATATTAAAAGTCCCGAAGATTATAAGCTCTCGAAGTGAAACCGAGAAACCAACGACATTGTTCCAGGGATTGGGAACGGAAAAGGCTACACCATGAAATTTTCAACAAGAAGATTAATGATCATAAAGTCCAACTCACAGATAATATTCATGATATCTGCTGCAACTGCTATAACTGTTTTCTCATTAGTCGCATCAAGAGCGCTGACGAACCAAATGGCCTATCAAGGTAGGGTAATCGACGAGAAGTCAAAGGCTCTTAGTCAAATAAAGAATAACGTTGCATCGGTTAATAAACTAATAACTGCATATAATGAACTTCAAGGTAGCACAAAAAATGTTATATCTGGCAATCGTGATGGAATTGGCGACAGAGACGGTGATAATATTAAGATTATTCTTGATGCACTGCCAAGTAAGTATGACTTTCCTGCGCTGACCGCGAGTATCGAGAAGATGTTTGCATACCCTCAAGCTCCAAAGCTAGAATCAATTACTGGATTGGATGATGAGATTAATCAGCTGAAGACATCTGTGGATTCTTCTGCGCCAGTAGCAATACCTTTCCAGCTGACCTTTAGCGGTAAGTACGCATCTATACAGGAATTATTAGCGTCGCTTCAACTTTCTATCCGACCAATAAGTGTTAATTCTATTGATATATCTGGCAGTGAATCAGATATGAAGATCATCCTAACAGCCCAGACTTACTACCAGCCCGAGAAAATACGCAATATTAAGACGAAAGTTATAAAATGAAAAAAAGAGACGTTTTAGCCATAGCCTTTATAGCCATAATATCTGGCACAGTTTCGCTATTGTTTTCTAACTATTTCATCTCGGCGCCTAAGAATAGACAGGATAAAGTTGAAGTCATTGAAGCTATTGGTCTTAGTTTTAGGCAGCCTGACAGTAGGTATTTTAATTCCGAATCAATAAATCCAACTAAAATTATCCGTATTGGCGACAGCTCTAATCCTCAGCCATTCAGCGGTAGTAATTAAGGGTTTGAAAATATGCATCAAATTATGCCAAAAATTGATCTATCGTCAGATTCTACAGTTATTAATTTGCTAGCAGGAGCTTGAGCCAGTGAGCGTCTTGTCGTCTATTGCCCAGAAGCAGGTCGAGGATAAACTTGTCTCAAATGGTGCTATTACTGCCGATCAGTTAACAGAGCTTAAATTGCGCGCACAACAGACCAAGTCGCCAGTTTTTAGCGTTATGACGGTGGACGGAATAGTTACTAACGAGATTTTAACCAGAACTATAGCTGAGATTACGAATGTGCCTTACGTAAACCTGACCAAGGCGCAGATTGATCAATCTATTTTGGCGCTCTTGCCAAAGGATGTAGCACAGAGCTACATGTCTGTGCCTTTAGGCGAGATGCAAAACAGTTTAGTAGTAGCAATGCTTGATGCTGACAACGCACAAGTTGTTGAATTTTTGACTAATAAAATAGGAAGACCATTAAAAGTTTACGCAGCTAGCGAAGAGGGTATACGAAATGTACTGCAGCAGTATAAAAAGGACCCGAATAATGATGTGGTTATGGCTTCCGACGCTCCAGGTGAGGGGATAGGCGTCGAAGAAGATCCAGCTAAAAAGTCTAAGAATATTAAGACTATCGTTCAGGATTCGCCTATCAGTAAGGCTCTATCAGCAATACTAGAATTTGCCACAAAAAATAGAGCCAGCGATATACACATCGAGCCGCTCGAAAAGGAATTAAAAATTCGTGCTCGGATCGACGGTGTACTACGAGAGGTCATGAAATTACCAAAATCAATAGAACCGCCACTAATATCTCGCATCAAGATATTATCTAGCTTAAAGATTGATGAACATCGGATACCTCAGTACGGCAAGTTTAGTATTAAGGCCGCAGGCAAGGATGTCGATTTACGCATAACGATATCGCCAGTGGTATGGGGCGAACAAGTTATCATACATATGATAGATAAGGGCGGTACAGATCTCGGCCTTGAAGACATGGGTTGCCACGGCAGGACACTCCGAACAATCAGGAAGGGGCTTAAACAGACTAGCGGCCTTATATTGATAAGTGGCCCAACTGGTTCGGGCAAGTCTACGTCATTACACTCCCTGATAAAGGAGATAAAAAACGATGCCATAAATATTGTGACACTAGAAGATCCTGTCGAATATAAGATGGATGGTATAAATCAGATTCAGGTAGATAATGAGGTCGGCTTAACGTATGCATCAGGACTGCGGTCAATTCTTAGGCAGGATCCGAATGTGATAGTGGTGGGCGAAATTCGTGATAACGAGACTGCGGCTCTGGCTGTTCAGGCTGCACTTACCGGTCATCTAGTGCTGTCGACTATGCACACCAATTCGGCTGCTGGTATTTTGCCTCGTTTGTTAGATATGGGAATCGAGCCTTTTTTGATAGCCAGTACGGTGCGGATTATCATCGGCCAAAGGTTGGTACGTCGTATCGGTGATAATAAAGATTCATATCTTTGCGATAAGATTGAGACCGAATCAATCCATGACACTGTTGGACATTTATTGCCCGAAACTAAAGATTCTACTTTGGCAGTTTCGGTCGATTTAGGATACGAAAACTTGCCACTTAAGGGTGATAACGCTTATACTTTATATAAGGGCGAGGATAGTCCGGAAACGCCTGGTGGCTACAAGGGGCGAATGGGTCTGTATGAAGCTTTCGAGGTAAATGAAAGTATAAAGGAATTGATCTTAAAAAGGTCTACCAGTACAGAAATTCAAAAAGCTGCAGAAGCTGATCAGGATATGGTGACTATACGTCAGGACGGCGTCTTGAAGGCTCTAGCTGGCTATACAACATTGACGGAAGTTAATCGAGTGGCAGCATCAGACTCTAATTAAAATGAAGTTATGCAAACGGTAAATAGAAGGGTGGGGAAATGTCCGAACTAAGAGTAGCGATTTGCGGCAGGCCCGAGAACACATTAGGCACTAATGAAGACTCTTCTCCATTATTTAGTAATAAGGGGGTAGGCGAGCTATGACACAAGGACACGTAAAAATTGAAGAATTGCTAGACGAGGTAATAAAAAGGAAGGCGTCCGATCTCCATCTTCAGGTTGGCGTCGCCCCAATGTTGCGCGTAGATGGTTCTATAGTACCCGTGCCGAGCTATGCTCCTCTGACCGAGGAGACTGTTGAGTTGCTGATTTTCGCCATATTAGACGAAGACCAGAAACAGATTTTACTCAAGGACAAAGAGTTCGACTTTAGTTTTGCATTTGGTGATCTAGGTAGGTTCCGCGTTAACGCCTTTCATGAGAGGGGAAATCTGGCTGCAGCACTTCGGTTGATCCCTAATCATATTAAAACTATCGAAGAGCTTGGACTGCCCGCAATTGTCAGTACTTTTGCAAATTATCCAAGAGGATTAGTGCTAGTTACGGGGCCAACTGGTTCTGGTAAGTCCACCACGCAAGCTGCGATTATTAATAAGATTAACGAAGAGCGACCGGCTCATATTTTGACTATCGAAGACCCGATTGAGTTCACGCATAAGTCGAAGCGTTCTGTAATTGTTCAACGAGAAGTTCACTATGACACTTACTCCTTCTCGGCAGCTCTTCGCTCAGCACTACGAGAAGATCCAGATGTTGTGCTTATCGGTGAGATGAGAGACCTTGAGACTATTTCCTCAGCTATCACAATTGCCGAAACTGGCCATCTTGTGCTGACTACTCTACACACAAACTCAGCTTCACAAAGTATTGACCGCATGGTCGATGTTTTCCCGCCGCATCAACAGCCGCAAATTAGGTCACAGTTGTCTAATATTTTAATGGCAATTTGCTCTCAGCGGCTGATCCCAACTATTGGTGGCGGTCGTACGGTGGCGGCCGAAATACTAGTTGTCACGCCAGCAGTTCGTAATATTATCCGAGAGGGTAAGAGTCACCAACTGGAAGCTGTAATTCAGACCGGGGCTGAGTTTGGTATGCAGTCTATGGACAAGACCTTGATTGGCCTAATACATAGCGGCGCAATTAGTTATGACGATGCCCGCACCTACGCAGTTGATATCGAGGAGCTCGACCGTTTGATGAGGGCTTAGCTTATGGCAGGCTTAAAAACTAACATGATAAATACAAAGCCAATGCTTGCGCCACAATTCAGCACGGCCGGTAATTATATGCGGGTTTATTCATGCTGACCTATAAAGTTATCGCTCGCGATCCGGCTACAGGGAAGAAGGTTAAGTCTGAAGTACAGGCTTATGATGAGATGGCAGCCGCAAAAGTAGCATTAAAAACTGGCCTTATCCCAATAGACATCAACCCCATTAAGCCTGATAGTGAAAGCACCGTCGGCAGGTTTAAGAATAGAATTGCCGCCAAAGACAGGATCTTGTTCTCAAGACAACTTTCAACACTCATTAATGCTGGGCTTCCTCTAGTGCAGAGCCTTTACAGCGTGATAGATCAGTCATCTAGTAAGACACTAAAAACTATTGGTAACGCTATTATTGCTGACGTCGAAGAAGGTCATACATTGTCAGCTTCTCTGGCTAAGTATCCTAGAGTTTTTAATCATATGTATGTAAATTTGGTGCAAGCAGGCGAAGCGTCGGGAACCCTAGACAAATCCTTGGAATTACTAGCAATTCAGCAAGAGAAAGACGCAGAGATTGTACGTAAAGTTAAGAGCGCTCTCGTTATTCCGATTATTGTACTTATTGTTTTGTTGGGAGTACTGGTAAAGGTTCTTCCAAGAGTTGAGATGCTAAATGCCGGTTCGCAGGGGGTGAAATTACCTACATTGACTCTAATTCTGCTAGACATATCGCACGCAATATCAAATTACTGGTGGGCGTTCGCTGTTTTGGTTGGTCTGGGTGGATACTTTATGGGTCGTTGGGCTAGGGGAGAGAGCGGTAAAAGGGTGATTGATGGTTTGAAGCTGCATTCGTGGCTTCTTGGGCCACTGTATATGCGTATTTATATGGCTCGCTTCGCCAGAACAGCAACTACATTAATATCGAGCGGAGTGCAGCTAATAAATGTGCTCGAGATTACGTCTAAAGTGATTAACAATGTGCATATAGCACAGACGCTAAGCTTGGCACGAGATAAAGTTCGAGGTGGTAAACCATTGTCCGAGGCTTTAAAAGATGACAAGAACTTCTTGCCGTTAGTAGCTAGTATGTTAAAAATTGGCGAGCAGTCTGGTTCGATGGAGAAGATGTTAGAGAAAACGGCCGAATACTACGAAAAAGAAGTCGACGAACAGGTAAAGAGAATCTCAGCCATAATAGAGCCTGCATTGATGGTGTTTTTGGGCCTGATTGCATTCATCATAGTGGCAGCCTTGCTATTCCCGTTGTATGGATTGACTGGAAAAACAATCATTCAATAACACGACACCATCGAGGCTAGTTTGTAGTGCGTGGATCATGGTTGGCCAGCTACCGATACTTTTTAAAAGAATGCTGCATGACCAATATCATATATAATGACTGCACAACCATGGTTATATTTGTATTAATTATTTTAGGACTATGTTTCGGCAGCTTTGTTAACGCCCTAGTATGGCGAATGCATGAACAGCAAGCAGCAACTAATTCAGGCAAGCCAAAATCATCTAAATCAAAAAAATCCAAATCGTTAGCAGTGAACGCTTCTGATATGTCGATTGTAACTGGGCGTTCTATGTGCCCAAACTGCCACCACCTATTAGCAACCAGAGATTTGATACCCGTACTAAGTTGGATAAGTTTAAGAGGTAAGTGTCGCTATTGCAACAAGAAATATGACGACACTCCTACTGCAGAGATAGCCACTCCATTCCTTTTTGTTTTTTCATACTTATATTGGCCTTTTGTCTGGAGCAATATGGGAGCCTTGTTGTTTGCCATATGGTTAGTCATCGTCGTCGGTTTTGTTGCGCTAATTATCTATGATATTAGATGGCGAATACTGCCGAATCGTATAGTATTTCCTTTATTCTTGCTTGCTTTGGTCTACGTATTTTTATTGACTGCTGTATATGGCGGTGGGCTCGATACTATTCTTAGCTCTTTCTATGGTTTGCTTATTGGGGGCGGTATTTTCTATGCTATATTTCAGTTTCCAGGCAAAGAGCTGATAGGTGGTGGCGACGTTAAGCTCGGTGCTGTGCTGGGCTTGCTTGTTGGTGGTCCTTGGCCAGCACTATTAATGCTCTTTAC
Organism: uncultured Saccharimonas sp. (SeqCode); assembly: GCA_943355165.1. Lineage (GTDB taxonomy): Bacteria > Patescibacteriota > Saccharimonadia > Saccharimonadales > AQU-01 > CALRGT01. Next base: position 11,604 of record CALREK010000004.1, read on the forward strand.
TGCATCATGTCTTGGTACGCTCTTCGCCTTGCCATCCTTGATAACAGGCAAGGCGAACTGGGGCAGAAAGATAAGTTTCGGACCTTTTCTTATAGCGGCGACAATCATCGTCTACTTATTTGGTGCAAGTATAATCACTTGGTATGAGCGACTAATTGGGCTTGGTTAGAGTACTGTCAACTATCAGTATCTTTGCGGTGAAACTTTTCGTGTATTGCGCGAAGGTGAGGGTCGGTAACGTGAGTGTAGATTTGCGTTGTGGCGATATTGCTGTGGCCTAGCATGGCCTGTACGGCGCGTAGATCACCGCCATTCATGATTAGGTCGGTAGCAAAGCTGTGTCTGAGCGTGTGTGGGCTGACATGTTTGGTTATTCCGGCTAGCAGGGCGTAGCGGGCGACTAATCGTTGGACGCTACGTGCAGTCAATCTGTGAAAGTCGCCAGATAGGTCAACTTTTTTGCTGCCGCTATAACGGACGAATAGCGGCTTAACATTATCTTCGCGTTTTTCTAGGTAGTGACTTAGCCATTTGGCGGCTGCTGGACTAATAAAGATAGGGCGATCTTTCTGTCCTTTACCTCTAACCATAAACTCGCGTCGCTTCAGGTTGATATGGTCTTTGTCGAGCCCAACAAGTTCCGATACGCGCAGGCCGCTACTAAAGAGTAGTTCTAGGATTGCTCGGTCACGAATTCCAGACAACTTGCTTATATCGGGTTGGGCAAATAGACGGTCTAGCTCGTCTTCGTTCAAGAATGTTACTTGTTTACGGACGGTTCGGGCGAGTTCTATTTTGTCAGCCGTAAGGGCAGGGATGTCACGCTTAGCGCAGTACTTCAAAAAGCTTCTTAAAGCTATAAGATGATAGTTCTGTGTCGATTTTTGTAATTCGTCAGAAGTGTTGGTGCCGAGTCTATTTAGCCAGAGACGCCATTTACGAATAAGTTCAGCATCGATTTCACTTATTTTTATCTCTCCCGCAAAATCTATTAAGCGTGTCAGATAATGATCGTAATTGGCTATAGTCTTCTGGGACCGATTTTGCTCGATCTCAAGATATTCCAAATAATCAGTCTTTGCTTTGCTAAATAACATCACATTTACTCAATAACATAACCTTATTGTACGACACAAACCAAAGTGATAGCCACATAACAGCAAAAAAGAGCTTTTTACCGCAAGGCATTCCAAGGTCTCACCTTGGACACTCCCAAGGCACTCCAAGGTCTCACCTTGGAGTGTCCAGGAGCTCGCTGCATCATAGAGGGTAGGAGTTTTAAAAGGTTAGAACTTTGCCACTCCATCTGTTAAAATAGACTTATCTTAATCACAAAGGAATCTATGGAACGAACACTTATTATATTCAAACCAGACTCAATAAAGCGCGGATTAGTCGGAGAAATACTAAACCGTTTTGAGAAGGTAGGGCTTAAAGTAGTTGGTTCTAAGATGGTTCGACCTGATGAAGCACATTTTCATCATCACTATGAAGGTATCAGTAATCTTGTGTCTCGTCGTGGTCAGAAGGTTTTTGATGTTACGCTTGGTATGATGCAGGAAAGTCCTGTTATTGCTATGGTTCTTGAGGGTGTTGAGGCTGTCAGTCTTGTCCGCAAGATGATTGGTACTACTGAGCCTAAGTCAGCATTGCCAGGTACTATAAGAGGTGACTATGCTCATATGAGTTATGGGCACGCCGACAAAGAGGGCATTGGTATACCGAATATCTTGCATGCTTCAGGTGACGAAACAGAGGCAGCTGCCGAGATCAAGCATTGGTTTAACGATAATGAATTATTCGACTATCAAACTGTTCACGAAGTCTACACCCAGGCAAAAGCTCGCAAGAAGTAGGCCTCTAGCCCCGTTAAGTGGTAGAATATAGAGGTTAGGCCCCCATAGTTCAATGGATAAAATAGCTCCGTCCTAAGGAGAAGCTCTAGGTTCGAATCCTGGTGGGGGCACCAAAATTGCTGGCCTAAAGAAGGAGAAGTTCCGGTTCGATAACGGAACAGTAAAGTAATTTTCTTTACTGGACGGCTATATGAAGAGACCTAGGCGTATTTTACGCCAAGGCTCGAAGCGATAATCCTAGTGGGGGCACCAAAGACAGGATTAAGGTTAATAAGAACTTAAGTGTTAAAATAGAACTAATATGGCAAAGAAAGACAAAAACACCGCACCTAAACATTTCGAAGACCAGTTCGATGACGAAGAAGTATTGTTTTTGTTCCGTAAACATCCAATAGTTATGCGAAAGGGTCTAATATTTGGCATGTTAGCTCTGCTAGTTGGTACTCTGCCTTCGCTTGTTAAACCCGAGTATATTTATTTTTTTGGTGGTTTATTAGGCGGTCTATTGCTTGGAATTATCATATTCTTTCCTGCGTGGGTGGCTTGGTATTACAGCGTCTTTATCGTTACCGACCAACGGCTTATTCAGATCACCCAAAAAGGTCTTTTTCATCGTACAGTAGTTGATTTGACGCTAGCTCAGATTCAAATGGTCAACTATCAGATAGCCGGATTTCAGGAAACATTGCTGGGATTTGGTACAATAATGATGCAGACTTATGTCGGCGACTTGGTTATACACGATGTTCATCATCCTGCCGAGATATCCAAGAAAATTTTAAAGATATTGCGCGACAAGGGCATAACTACTAGTACATTGCCAGCGTTTAAGGGAAAAATTGACGATGAAGATATTACCGAAGAAGATTAAGCCTCTAGCCAAAAAATTTAATTCTAAGATCTTGCGTCGCAAATCTAAGCGAGAACAAGTGAGTGACTTGTTGAGAATGACCAATGACAATGTTGCCGAACACCGTGAAGAAGTGTTGTCCAGCGCGCGTAAATTTGTTTTACCTTTGCAGCACTCCAAGCATAGGATCGTGGTAGTCTCGACGGGACTATTTATCTTGGCAATAGTTGGTTTTACGACTTTTAGTTTAGTCGAGCTTTATGGTCATAAATCTTCTTCTGATTTTCTTTATGGGGTGACTAGAGTAATTCCGTTTCCAGTAGCCAAAGTAGGTGGTAGCTATGTATCTTACGAGAACTATCTATTCGATTTGCGTCATTATGTTCACTACTATGAAACACAGCAAAAAACTGATTTTACTGCTGGACTCGGCAAACAACAGATTACTGACTACAAGCGCCGAGCTCTTCAAGAAGTAATCAATAACGCGGCAGTAAGACAGCTGGCAGCAAAAAACAAGGTCTCTGTAAGTGACCGTGAACTAAATGACCTATATGCACTTGTTCGTAACCAAAACCGATTGGGCGCTAACGAAAAGGGCTTTCAAGATGTTCTTCAAGACAACTTTGGTTGGTCTGTAGCAGATTTTAAGCGTGAGCTAAAGCAGCAACTATTAGCACAAAAAGTTGTGGCTGTACTTGATGTCGCAACTAACGCTCGAGCCAAAGCTGCATTGGCAGAATTAAATGCCGGAGCCGACTTTGCAGCAGTAGCGGCAAAATACTCAGACGACCTAGGCTCAAAAAACAATGGTGGTGACTACGGTATAGCTATCGATAAATCTAATCGTGATGTTCCGCCACAGCTGACAAATGAGTTGTTCAAATTATCCAATGGACAAATATCTGGCATAGTTAATACCGGATACTCTTTAGAAATCGTTAAAGCTATAGAAATACAGGGTGATAAAATTCGCTCCGCACACATAGTATTTAAACTAAAAGATATTAACTCGTATATCAGCGATCTAACTCTCAAGCAAAAAACCACAACCTACATCAAGCTTTAAGCTTTTCCGCCCGAAGAACGAATTTGCTTGCTAATCATCTTGCCGTCGTTATTTATCTCGTAAACAAGCACTTGTCCTGTGCCGATTTCTAGCGTGTGAACGTCTTTGTCGTCGACTTCCTCTAGGTGTTTCATCAGTGCTCGAAGAGTATTACCGTGCCCAGCGATTATTATGTTTTTGCCGTCCTTTAAGTCATTTATGATGTGCTCTTGATAATAGGGGATGGCACGATCATGAACATCTTTTAAAGTTTCTCCATTTGGTACAGGATAATTCCACTCGCGACGTAATTTATTGAACTCAACTTCGCCAATTTCTTCTTTGACCTGCCATTTATTCTTGCCTGTATAATCGCCGTAATGACGCTCATCTAAAGCGGCGTGATTCACAGTTTCTAGATTTTGATGGTTGAGTTCTGACTTTATTTCATCTAATGTTTGCTGAGCTCTAACTAAGTTTGATGTATGAGCTTTATGTAGTGTGAAGTCTTGTAAATATTCTGCAGCTTGGCGCGCTTCTTCGCGACCTTTGGCGGTTAACGGTGTGTCTTGCCAGCCCGTCCATAGGCCGAGCGCGTTCCATTCCGATTGTCCATGTCGTACGAGTACTAAATAAGCCATCTATTGTGACCCCAGAGCATTTCTGCCCATAAATACTGCACCTTCGCCTAGCTCTTCTTCTATGCGCATAAGTTCGTTGTATTTGGCGACTCTATCACTTCGACTCAAGCTGCCAGTTTTGATTTGCCCAGTATTTAGCCCTACTGCTAGGTGGGCGATTGTAGTGTCCTCGGTTTCGCCAGAACGATGAGATATTACTGCTTTCCATCCTGCCTCGTGAGCCATAGTCACTGCGTTAATTGTCTCTGTTAAAGTGCCTATTTGATTAACTTTTATCAAAATCGCATTGGCTGATTTCTCGGCAATTCCACGCTTAAGAAAATCAGTATTAGTGACAAGTAAATCATCGCCAACTAATTGAATCTTGTTGCCAAGTTGTTCAGTTAATGACTGCCAGCCCGTCCAATCATCTTCGGCTAATCCATCTTCGATTGAAACAACAGGAAAGCGAGAAGTGATATCTCGGTAGAAGTTAATCATGTCGTCGCTGGTAAGTTGTTTGGCCTCTGTCTTTAGGTTGTATTTGCCGTTTTCTATTAGTTCACTCGCCGCTACATCTAAGGCCAAAACAACATCAGTGCCTAGAGTGTAGCCAGCGTTTTTGGTGGCCTCTGCAATTAGTTCCAATGCTTCAGCGTTGCCATTTTTGACGGCTGGAGCGTAGCCACCTTCGTCGCCGACAGTAGTTGAGTATCCGTGGCTGTTTAGAACTTTGGCTAGACTGTGGAATATTTCGGCACCAATTTGTATGCAGTGACTAAAACTTTTAGCGCCCACCGGCATAATCATAAATTCTTGAATATCTGTGCTTCCGGCGGCATGAGCCCCGCCATTAATAATGTTCATCATTGGAAGGGGTAGGGTGAATGTTTGATTTTCAGCTAAACCGGCTACATATACATAGAGTGGTTGTTTGCGGCTGAGAGCGGCAGCTTTAGCGAAGGCAAGTGACACTGCCAATATGGCATTTGCGCCCAATCTACCCTTGTTATTTGTGCCATCTAATTCAATCATAATCTTGTCTACGCCGGCTTGGTCGAGGTCTTCTGCGGCTATCAAGGCGGACCTAATTTCGCCATTAATGTAGGCTAAGGCTTTTGTAACGCCTTTTCCTCCATAGGCCGATCCTCCATCTCGTAATTCGATAGCCTCGTGGCTACCAGTACTCGCTCCAGACGGTACGGCAGCCCGTCCAAGGCTATCATCGCTCAGCCGAACATCGGCTTCTACGGTCGGATTGCCGCGGCTATCTAATATTTGTCGAGCATGAATATATACAATTTTCATATGGTACCTCAGTTAAGTATAGATACATTGTATCGCTATTTAGTCACTGTGAAAACCCTATGCCGCGACAACAAGGCTTAACACACAAGCATAAGCAATTGCATATTATGTCATATTGTGTTAGAATATGAGTATGAATGAAGATAAGATTGGCTCGAACGGTCTTGGCGATATAACCAGAGATTTTGCGTATGAATACGACGCGTTAAGATCCGAAGTCCTTCCAAGCACGACACCTGCGGACGATTTACGAAAACTAGACATGATAGTTTCATTGGCCGGGAAAGTCTATGGCCCTGTTGAGGTTGAGCCGGGTAAAGCTGATCCGTTAGTCGAGTTTTATAAAGGTGCAATTATTGCGGCAAGAGCTGATAATTTAGGCTTAGCAGTTGCTAGCTTGGTTGTAGATAATCCCGAAATATCTCAGGCAATAAAAGAAAACGATCAAAAGCCCCTTAAAGAGCGTTCTTTTTAGTAATTATTTCTTACGAGACTTTTTGGCTACGCGGCGTGCGTATTCTCCGGCTCCGGCCTGCAATACATCAATTGCTGCTAGACTATTTAATACAAGTGCGCCAGCTGGTGGTGCTAGCAAGCCCAGCCCAGCCAGAGCAACGGCTCCTACGATGTTAAAATTTCGATAAAAAGATGCAGCTTTTTCGGGCAGGCTAACTTTAGATGATTCTTTGGATGAGTCCATATTCGTATTCTACTCCCAAAAAATTATATTTTAAGTAGTTGGCGAATATCTTTAACAGTTGTTGCCGGTTTTTTAACTAGCATAGTTTCGAAGCCTATAGTTTTTGCTGTGGCCAGATTTTCTGGACGATCGTCTATAAATAAGCATTCGTTAGCATTTAGCCCAATCTCTTCTAGGAGTATGTGATAGATTTCTGGTTTGGGTTTGGAGTGGCCAACGTCTGCCGATATCACTATTGGCGAAAAGTCTTTGGTGGACGGAAAGCGGTTAGCCATCCAGGCCAGGGGAGCTATCATATTCGACAAAATAGCAGTCTTATAGCCATTGGCGCGCAAATCACTAGCCAATTTAAACATGTCATTGTGCCAATGTAGGTTTTTGTAAATGACACCACCGTAGTCGAACACGACTGCTTTGATCATAAGCTTTAGTATATCAAGTTTATTTGTAAATGGTGCGGGTAGAGAGAATCGAACTCTCGATTCATCCTTGGGAAGGATACGTTTTACCACTAAACCATACCCGCTCGTCAATAATGTATACATTTTGTGATTTTTGGAGCCGTCGACCGGAATATAGCTTCGAGCCGTGTCGTGCGATGCGACTCGGTCTCGTCATATATTTTTTAATAAAGAAAATTACTTTATTGAAAATTAGCGGACCGGTGACATGCATATCTGGAGCCGAAGGCGGGAGTTGGACCCGCGACCTTTACTTTACGAAAGTACTGCTCTACCACTGAGCTACTTCGGCACGCTGAAAAACTCTGATGACTTGATTATTCTAACAGATGAAGATGATTGCATAAACTCTTAAGATTTGCTAATATAACATGAACGTAGTGACAGGCGTATTTGCTTGAACTAACGTCTAAACAAATACGGGCTCGTGGTGTAGTGGTTAACATGCCTCCCTGTCACGGAGGAGATCGCCGGTTCAAATCCGGTCGAGCCCGCCAAAGTAAAAGACCAGTCTTTTGACTGGTCTTTTACTTTGGACAGGGTCG
>CALREK010000005.1:0-18920 GCA_943355165.1 uncultured Saccharimonas sp. (SeqCode)
ATAGTTGAGTCGCAGGCGATGTTGTCTCGTTCACGTTCGGTTGGGTCAAGTATGTCGTACTGCAAATGATCAGGGCGGTATACCTTGATGATAATTCCACCGGCTTGATGTACGATTTTCGCGTCACTAGGAAATCGTAATCCCCCAATGATACATATATTAAACCCATCCTGTTCGGCTTTGCGGGCTCTTTTAATTATTTCGTCGTACCAAATGTCGGAACTAACTTTTTTAACTAGATAGCCACCAACCCACTGTAGAATTGCGCGGAATGATTCTTTATTGTCAGAATCTATAGTCTTGCCTATTAGGCTAGGGTCTCTTTGTAGGCCTTCAATATGCAGCATGAGTTTGTCGTACTCAATAGGATGTTTATCGGCATCGGATTGGCTGATACGTATTTGTTCGATATCGCTCTTCACACCAAGCACTTCAAGCAGAATAGACGGTAGCGGTTTAAGCCACTCGTTGATACTATCTACATCATAGGGTGATGGTATTTTGTCGGTAGAGGCGTGAAGCGCGTTAATCACTTCTGCAATAATTAGGCTCGATTCAAAGTGAACAGTAGATGGTTCGATCTTTTCGATTGCATCGGCAAAAGTTGTCTTCCCGTGGCTTATAGGACCGGTCATTCCGATTATAATCATAGGAATATATTATCAGTTAGACCGTCAGTACGGAAACTAATTGTAGATACTTCGTCTTAGTTAAAAGAAATCTTGATACTTGGACCCATAGTTGTGGTCAAGTGTACAGATTTGATGAAGGTGCCACCTTTTAGAGATAGTGGTTTTGCAGAACGAATAGTAGCTAGTACTGCTGATGCATTTTGTTCTAGCTTTTCAACGCCAAAGCTTACTTTACCAACTGCCAAGTGAACTATTCCTGTACTATCAACACGGAACTCAACTTTACCGGCTTTTGCTTCACTAACAGCTTTTGCTACATCTGGTGTAACAGTACCGCTCTTAGGGTTAGGCATTAAGCCTTTTGGACCTAGTACACGTGCATACTTACCAAGTTTTGGCATCATAGCTGGTGTACAAATTAGAATATCGAAATCAATTATACCTTTATCAAGTGCGGCAAAGATATCGTCGCTACCTGCTTTATCGGCACCAGCTTTAATAGCTGCGTCAGCGTCCTTAGCATCTGCCAATACAACGATACGTACAGTTTTGCCTGTACCGGCTGGTAGTGCGATGCTGCCACGAATGTTTTGGTCAGCTTGGCGAGGATCAACAGCCAAATTGATGTGCATTTCTACGCTTGCATCAAATTTTACTGGGCTAGTTTTAATAGCTAGATCAAGAGCTTCTTTAAGTTCGTAAACTTTCTTCTTTTCGACTAGTTCGTTTGCTTTGCGATAATTCTTGCCTCTGCGTTCTAGAATTGAACGAGTAGGTTTCTGGTGATGAGCAGGAGCTTCAGCATTAACTTCAGCTTTTAGCTTGCGTTCTTCTTTGGCTACTACAGCTTCGGCTTCTTTTACGGCCTTAAGACTGCGCTTGCCAGCCTTAGCTACTTTTTCTTCTACAATAGGTACTACTACAGCTTCTGCTGTAACTGCTACTACTTCCTCTGCAACTGCTTTTTTAGTTTTAGTAGTTGTTGCTTTAGCAACTTTTTTGGCTTCTGCCATAATGACTCCTTCGTGGTGTTAACGGCTTACTTAGGCCTCCCACAAAATTAATTTGATAACTAAATATAACACATTACAGGGGCGAAATCAACTGCTGAAGTGTATTTAAACTTCGTTATTGGTAGGGTCTTGGCTTCCATCAGAATTGTTGATTTCTTCTGTGTTGACGGGTTGGATGACTAAGTAGTAATTTCCAGGCAAACGAAAATCAACGTCCTCTGGCTTTCTGTCAAAAGGATCTAATCTTTTCTTCTCAATGTCTAAATTAGGATTCGTGACTTGATAACCTTCAAATCTTGAATCTTCGCCCATACCTAGGCTTCTACTACGACGCCCATACTCCGTGCAGTTCCAGCTACCATTTTAGCTACTGCATCAATGTCGTCTGTGTTCATGTCTAGTGCTTTAGCTTCAGCAATTTCTCTTAGCTGTGTCTGAGTAAGTTTTTTAGCGATCTTTTCGCTGTTTGGCTTTCCAGAACCCTTCTCGATACCTAGTTTTGCTCGAATCATGTCATCAGTTGGTTGTGTGACGATTCTAAATGACATTGTACGATCTTCGTAAACTGAAATATGAGCAGTAACTGTTACGTTACCCAAGTCACGAGTTTGTTCGTTGAAAGGATTAATAAAATCCATCATGTTAACGCCGTACTGACCAAGTGTGCTACCTACTGGAGGTGCAGCAGTTGCTTTGCCTGCAGGGATTTTTAACTTTAAACTAGCTGTAATTTTCTTTGCCATGATCTATATTCTCTTTCTTTGAGCAGAGGTTTGAAGCTCCTCGTGCTATTCGTGCGTAACTTAGATTATATAGTACTACAATCTACCCCTGTTGTCTAGCGGTATGCTTATCGTTTAATATTGCTGAGAGTTCTAAAGAGTCGTAAAAACTAACACTTAGGTCTTTTTAACTTGTAGACTGTCTAGTTCTACAGGAGTTTCGCGGCCAAACATATTAACCAAGACTTTTAGCTTGCCCTTAGCGTGATCAATCTCGTTAATAGCTCCGTCAAAGCCCTTAAATGGACCGTCAGTGATGTTAACCACGTCACCAATGTTGTAGTCCATTTTGAACTTAGGCTGTTCGATGCCCATTCGTTTCTGAATTTTTTCCATTTCGTCGTTATCAATAGGAGTCGGTTCTGTACCGCTACCAACGAATCCAGTTACGCTTGGAGTATTGCGTACAATGTACCAAGCATCTTCTGTTAATTTCATCTCGACTAGTACGTAACCTTGGAAAATTCGCTTTTCAACGACTTTGCGTTTACCGTTCTTGATTTCGATCATTTTTTCTTTTGGTACTAGAACCTGAAAAATTTTATCTTTCATGTCAAGACTTTCAGCTCTCTGTCTGATGCTTTCGGCTACCTTTTCTTCATAGCCGCTGTAGGTATGAATTGCGTACCATAATCTTGTAGTGTCGTATCTCTTTGTCATCGATTTGTCTCCTTATAATTTCCGGTTAATGTTTACTTAAGAATTGTTTTTCTAAATATTATGTCTAATCCATAGTCGACTACTGCCACTAGAATTCCGAAAATAATAGCGAATGTAAAAACGGCTAGTGTTAGCTTGGTGGTTTCCTTGCGATCAGGCCAAGTAACTTGTTTAACTTCCTGCCATGATTCGCGCAGATATCGAGGGATAATGTAGCGCTTTTTGTTCATGAATCGGCCAAATTTATTGTCTGGCATTGGCAAGTAGTATTCTTTTTTACCAAAGCGATGAACTGCTTTAATAGGTGTGGTTATTTTCGTGGCAGTTCGTCTAATGTGACGCTTTTTTACTGGCGCGGCAGAAACAGCCTGTGCTTTTTGTCGTACAGTTTCGGTCTTGTTCTTTAAGATTCGCTTCTTCTTCGGCTTGTCTGCCATTTTTACCCCTTTATACCCTAGTTCAATTAAAAAACCTACTATATATGTAGTAGGCTTCTGTTCAGAGTCAATACTACCTTATTCTGTTTGATTGGTCAAGCTGGGGTCAATCCGTTATAGTAAGTATCAAATGCTTAAGCTATTTATTATTGGAGCGGTACTAGAATTATTGATGGTCACTTCTTTCTTTTGGAGATATAGATTCTGGATTCTATTAGTATCAATATTTCTGACCGCCTTTTCTAGTGGTATGATTCTCGTCAATAATTTTAATTTAATAATGATAGTACTTTTTATTGCTAGTCTATTTAGGCTTACGAGCTTAATAAGGGTTACTGAACAAAGATTACACGAGAGTTATCTTCGTAGAGTAGTACTACGAACCAGTATTTCATTAATAGCAGCTCAAATTATACTTTATGCGGTTTGGTTCGTCGGCGATAAGTATTTTAGCGGCGTAGTGTCCAATAATATAACTACCGACATAGCATCTATGGTGCAATTGATATTTGCAATGGCGCTACTTTTCGTAACTAGAAAATCACTTAAGAGTACATCATTTAAGCCGATAAGAGGTCATTATGCGGATAAAGATCTGCCAACGGTTACTGTAGCCATTCCTGCCCGCAACGAAACAGTTGACCTTAGTGCATGCCTGTCGGCTGTAGTTGCTAGTGATTATCCAAAATTGGAAGTAATTGTTCTTGACGATTGTTCTCAAGATAAAACTTCAGATATCATCAAAGGTTTTGCAAGAGATGGTGTTAGATTTATTCATGGGTCTGAACCGCAGGATAACTGGCTGGCAAAAAATCAAGCATATGAACAGCTTAGCGAGGCCGCAACTGGGCAATATATTGTATTTTTGAGTGTCGATACGCATATCAGTACCAGCACTATCAGGACGATAATTACTAGCGCACTAGACAACAAGAAGACAATGATTTGTATTCTACCGCGGCAGAGGTTTAACGGTTTCTTGGCTTCTGCTATTCAACCAATGCGTAACTGGTGGGAATTAGCCCTGCCGCGTAGATTTACGAATAGACCTGCCATATCTAGCAGTTGTTGGATGATAACTCGCAAAGCTCTTGCTAAAGCAGGAGATTTTGAGGCTGTCAGTAGAGCGGTACTGCCAGAAGCTTACTTTGCTCGTAAAGAGATTTTAACCGATTCTTATAGTTTTCTGCGCAGTAATGGCAGCGTAGAAGTGTCGTCCATAAAAGATTTTAATGATCAATTTGACCGGGCTATGCGCGTTAGATATCCAGAAGTTCACAAAAAGATTGAGCTCGTTATGTTGCTAAGTATGGCTGAAGTATTGTTCTTGTTAGCGCCGGTTGTTTTGTTCCTATTAGCTATGCTGACATTGTCGCCTATTCTTTTAATAACAACGACAACAACTATGGGTCTTTTAGTATACACTCATCACTTAATCCTTAAAGCCACTAACCCTGACTACAAACTTATATCCATGTTCAACTTTCCAATTATGGTCATCACAGAAATAGGGCTCGGAATATATTCAATGATTCGTTACGAATTCTCTGAAGTAGATTGGAAAGGTCGCAATATCTGCTTACCAGTCATGCATGTAACTCCCTATATAAAACCTGTTAACTCACACGTTAAATAGATTAGTTTAAAAGTGTGGGCTGTAAACTTTGAGATTTTTTCTATACTGTTTAGCATTCGGCAAGCACCTGTCGAATTCTTCCCAGAACTGAACTCCGTGATGCAGAACTTTTGTGTGGACTAGTTCGTGAATAAGAACGTAATCAATAAGATTCCAAGGCAAGGTCATAAGAAAAGTGTTAAGTGTAATATCTTTTTGATTTGTGCAGCTACCCCATCTTGCTTTCATCTTTTTGAAATCTACTGACTTGTATTCAAAATTATGTTTCTGGGAAAGTTCAGCCAATCTTTGTGGCAATAATTTTTCGCCTTCCTGTTTAATGGCGCGTAGGGCAGCTTTTTTGATGGCTGACTGTACTTCGCTTGATTCAGTTGTGGTGTCGGCGGGAATCGTAATCTTTATTTCGACATGAGAAATCCTAGTTTTAATAGTGTCGTCACTAGTAGTAAATATCCTTAAGCGATGAGACTTGCCGAACAAATCACCATCTCTATACAGTCTATTTGGTCTGCGATGTTCAGCCACCCAATCTTTGCGCGACTCAACAAACTTCACACCTGTTTGATAGGGTAGCCACGATGGCATACTGAGCCGAACGACGTTATCGCCCGTAATCGATATCTTGATAGACCGAGAAGCCTTGTTTTTAATAAGCAGGACTTCGCCTATTCCCTCAACGATAATAAGTTTTTGCGCCATAACTAATTAGTATATGGAAATGTTACGTCTGCTCATATCCACGCGACCTGCAGCAGGATTAGGTACTAAGTTGACCATTCCAGGCTTAACAACAACTGTACTGACGCTATCGGCTCTAAGTAGCCCAATTTCGTACAATCTCTTGGTAACAGCACTCTTCTGCGTATTAAAGGTGTGCTTGCCGCTAATAACTATATAATTCTCTGATTCAATAGGATTTTGCATCTTCACAATATAATTACGGAACGCATTGCGAGAGTAAGGTAAGGCGTACTTGTCGTCGCTTTTACGCTTGTCGCGCTTATTTAGACGCGTAAAAGCTGTTTCTGGGTCTATTTGTAGCCAAATTAGTATTGGCTGGGCCTTAACTTTGAGTGCTAGTTCACGTAGTGACCTTCTTTCGGCTGATCTCATGGCATTAACGTCGTAAACTACGCTAACACCTGATTGTAAGAATTCGCCAGTCATGTAGGTCATTAGGTGCTTAACAATGGCATTTTCTTGCTTATCAAATGTAGGATCGTCAAAAAGTTCGCTTCTGATCTTGTCGGCCTGTACGTGAGCCGCATTAATATGTTCTGTCAGTTGTCTAGCAAAGTGAGTCTTCCCGGCTCCAGGAAAGCCGTATAACATTATAAGAAGAGGTCTGGTAGGTATTAGTTTACTCATGTCATTATATTGTATATCAGATTAACGAGATTGTGCAAAAATTCGTTTTTATGACAATTTAAGGTAAAATATGTTAGTTGTTAACTTAAGGATCAAGTTAAGTAACATAGGGGTATAGTACAGCGGTTAGTATGAAGGTCTCCAAAACCTTAGACCGTGGTTCGATTCCACGTACCCCTGCCAAATAAAATAGACCTGTCGTAAGATAGGTCTATTTTATTTGCAAAGATACTGGAATCGAACCACGGTCTGCGACAGCTTCAGCTAACGCGAAGACCAAAGGTTCGATATTTAGTCCGCTGCCCTAGCCTAATCGGCGCACAGATTAAGTATATCCTCAGATATTCCACGTACCCTTACCAAAAGTATTCAATGCAATTGTTATTTTTTTATACGGCTGTAGGCAGCCGTAGTAGGGTTTATCTAGATATTTAGGTAGGCGTGTTCGGTAAAAGTCCAGGTATTGCCGAACTCATCGCTTTCTAGTAAAAGGCTCGTCCCAGCAGTTGGACTAGCAGTCGAATAGAGCGTTGCTAGTGGATTAAAGAAAGATGAACCTGTTCCGTCAGTAATGCTATAGGGCGAGTCCTTGGTAGGGTCGATTGCCAGGCCATTTGAATCCTGAGGTTGACCCAAGCCGTTAACGCCAGATGGATAGCTAACTGTCGGGTTATTAGAATAGCCTGGGCTAGATGGGTTTGATATAATCGATGCTTCAACCCACTGCCTTTTTGCACCCGCGTTTTCTTTGATTAATCTAATTTGGTAGATTCCAGCATCTAGGTTGCTTGTGTCTGTGTAATAATCCGCAAATTTAACGATCATTCTGTAAATTTTGTATTTGTTGTCCGCGGTTACTGTATTTGTATAATGAATACTTGATAATAGTCTGTCGTAATTACCAACTAGTATAGCAGGACCTGTGTCGTGGTTTATGCTAACTATATTAGGGCTAAACGTTGCCCCGAAAGTGAGTGCATTATTTGAATTCCAGAATATAGCATTGGCTAGCCCGTGGTTAGTACCAAAAAAGTTGAAGTCATTACCACTTATTGGCAATGGCACGAAACTGTCGTCTAAAACTCCTGGTATTGGCGACGTGGTTCCGTAACCAGCATCGAAGATAGCGGTAAGGTCTATCTGAGTAAGACCAGCTATACTAGCCGAAACTGTTCTGTCTGATAATACTATTTGTGGGGATTCTACTGGAGTTGGTGCTGGCTCGGGAGTCGGTGTCGGTGTTGGAGGTTGCGTCGGAGTAGTAGTTTTTTTAGGTACATAGGTTACGACAGGAACCGAATCTGGCGTGACGGTAGGCTCAGTGGTGTCTGGCTTTGTCGGGCTAGGTGGCGCGGGTTTAGGAATAGGTGCAGGTATTGGAGTTGGTGTAGTCAATATGGTTGGGCTAGATTTATTGAACGCTCCGAATGCTACAGCCACTAACAACGCCAGTATAAGAACAGTCAATACGACGCTAATAACCACGTTGTTTTTAACAATATTTACCACCCCAGTGCTCAAATTAGTATTTGGTTTATTGTGTTTAGCCATAAGTACATTGTTATCTTACCATGCGACGGACTACATTTATATTAAATCGACAAGTTCCTTATCTTTGATGATGTGCGGTCTCGAACCACGCTGTGAGGCAGGAGACCTGATTTGTGATTATGGTAGGCTATGTTGTTCGCTGCAAACAGGTGTTTAGGTAAATATAAAGCAGCATACAACACGTACGTTACATATTATACTAGGACGGACCTCTCGATTTAAAAAACCCACTACTTTTGTAATGGGTTAAATGTTCTGTATTTACTTGTCTCTAGTGTTTACGAGGCTTTACTTCGTTTCGGCCAAGGCTTTTCTTGGTTTCTGAGTAGAAAACGTGTTTGCGCGCAATAGGGTCATACTTCTTAAGACGTAGCTTATCAGGAGTATTTTGAGTGTTCTTAGAAGTATAGTAATGACGGTGACCAGTTTCTTCAGAAACAAGTCCAACTAATTTTCTCTTATCACCTTTTTTAGCCATTATTTTATGCCTTTATGCAATTTATTTATACGATTCACAATATTGTAACAGATGAGCGTGTCTTTGCCAAGTCGCTAATGTGAATTTCGCGTCAAATCTTCAGCTTCGACCAAGACACTGTTAATCATTTTCTTATTGTCGCGATCAAGTTCACGTGTATCTAGCTTGGTAATAAACCAAAGATCTGTTGCCAGAACTCCAACTCCGAAAACAGCCAAACCAGCTCCAGATACTATTTCAGACTTCCCAGCAATTATACCTAGTCCAGCGCCGCCTGCAATAAATCGCGTAGCTATGCGCCCAAGTGTATCTTGACGCCTGTGTAATCGTTCTGATTTAGCGAATGTATCTACTTCTTCTGGGTTAAACATATTCAAAGATAATGTCATGGAATTAACAAATAGTCAATTATGGAGCCACGTCCGAGACTTGAACTCGGGACCCCTTCCTTACCATGGAAGTGCTCTACCACTGAGCTAACGCGGCATTATTTTAATTTTATGCCCTGTTATAGTAGCAAATCTTGCCGACATTTGCTACACTGTTGTCTGTTAATGCGCCACCTTAGCTCAGTGGTAGAGCAACGGTTTTGTAAACCGTGGGTCGTCGGTTCAAATCCGACAGGTGGCTCCAAATTACAAAAATAGTATTTAGCAGGGTTAGTGAAGCGGTCAAACACGGCAGACTGTAAATCTGTTGGCTTACGCCTTCGTAGGTTCGAATCCTACACCCTGCACCAAAAGTGAAGCCCCTCGCAAGAGGGGTTTTGCTTTTGTGCAGATATGATTCCTAATTACGAAGTTGCGAGTCTACTCGCAATACTTCGGAGGTTCGGTCATTAGTCTGTTACCCGAGAATCTTCTCGGCGTACAGATTAATGTGCGCTAGTCTACACCCTGCACCAAATTTAGAGCCCCTCGTAAGAGGGGTTTTGAATTTGGCGTGGGGTATAAAGTTATTTAAACCTACGAAGAAGCGAGTTTACTCGCTAACCTTCGTGGTTCGGTCATCAGTCTAATGCCCTAGTATACTAGACCGCTGATACATGAAAATCAATATTATAATAATCGACGATGCCATACAATTTCCAAATGTTCTGTCAGATATATGTGTCGTTAGATTCGTGAATAACCCAAACATCATCACATAGCAGAAACTGACGCACCAACAATCATGCAATTTTGATAATATGTCTGCTATAATTAGCTTAATGAAGAAATTAGCATGGCAAGTTTATTTTATAGTGTTTACCGTGTTACAAGCCCTAACAATTATATCAACACCTAGCGATAATAAAGCAACCGTACTTACGTATATGGATCTATTTATTAGCCTTCCCTCTCTTGTTGCGTTATATGGTTGGGCCTGGAAAAAGCAAATACTTAACAAGAGTATATGGATGATTTATGCTCAAATATTTATAACAGTTGATGTAATCTACAATGTGTTCTTCGATGGACTTATCAAAGAAGACTGGCGTAACGCAATACTAGGACTAGTTTTGTTTGGTCCTCTTTACTATGCAATGATCCTATATGGCATTAAGTTTAATGATTTAAATAAGATTAGTAACTAAACAGTTCTGTGTACAATAAAAATGTAACCTCTCGTAACAGTTTCTTTGCTTTCGATTCAAATATTATCTCTCCTACATAAGTTAGTTCTATTAGGCGTACACCTTATTAGGTAGGGTCATCATTCATAGGCCCCAGCGTTATGAACTTCTAGATTGATGTGCGCTAACGATTTGTTTTAATCGACGATAAGCATAAGACAATGCTAAAATCATAGAATGAAAAGATTAAGAAAAAATATTCATAACCTGGTAGTTCTTTTGATTATCCTATCATTTGTTGGAGTAGGCCTCTATACCTACAATAACCATATAAATAGAATCTCTGAAAGTACCATTCTAAAAAAACGAAAAGCCGACTATGACGGTTACGTGACTTTTTATGAAGACACGGTTATACAGTGTGGATGGGTAAATGGAGCTGTGGCTCTTTATTCTGACCAGTCTACTAACTCAATCACCAAAAGAGTTCTTAAAAAAGATGTTATAGAGTACCTTTCAGACGCTGCAAAGCGCCAGATTTGCGTTTACTAATTAAACTCTTTCGCTAGGATTATTAAAACTAAACTATAACGCGTCTAGGCCGTAAAACTCTTTTAGGCCTCGTTGTTGAAGTAGTGGCCTTTCTAAGCTTGTGCCTGATTATATCGGCATCTGCGGTCATGTCATTGCTCTCATAGGCCTTAAGCAGAAGCGTGTAAGTTTCTTGATTAGGCTCTAGCTCAGATGCAACTACTAGTTCATGAATCATTAATTTAATATTTCCTAGTTTTTCTTGAACTTTCGCGTAGGCAATATGCCGGGCAGCCATAGTGTCTTCGTACTTTAAGGCTTGTTCAAAAGCGATAGCGGCCTTACTATAATTTTCAGTTTCGAAATAAATAAGTCCTAAGTTATGCAGGCTTGATGACGTAGCTTCGATACTAGAAGCTATCTCAAAACAATCGATTGCGTCTTTGTACTCTTTTTGTTTTGCGTATAAAATTCCAAGCCGGTTATAGGCGGCTGCATTGCGCTCGTCTATTTTTAGAATAGTCAAAAGCGCCTTCTCTGCTCTTAAGAAACGATTTTCTCGCATACCTTGATGCGCTATGTCCCAGAGCTTACCTAGCTTATCGCTAACCTTACCAGCTAGTGGATTTTCTATCTCAGTTCGAATAGTAGAATTACGATACGCGAACAATCCGAATATCAATATGAGTACTAATGCATACATCTTAAAAAGTATTATATCAGATATTTAAGAACAAGTCTGTCAATAGCAGCTTAGTGTTGGTGCTGCTAGACAAAAGCGCCTCACTGTCTGTGATGCTGCTCAGTGCATTGTGGCTCCGTTTAATCTGAGTTATTCCTCCAGACTCACCCGCCTGAACCATCACCGCTCTGTAGACTCTTTTAAGAGCAAATAGAACGTCTGGAACCTGATCCTTCTGCTTAGAAAGTGATTCAGCTATCACTAACCTATCAAACATTGACGCCGATACAATACTTTTAGCAATAGCAATACTATTTACTAAGGGGTGATCTGATTCGTTGTTTAGTAGAGAATTTATAAGACCAACTCCTCCATCGCCTACGTAGTAGTTCTTTTTGATTTCATCTTCTGAGAAACCTATGTTTGTGTAATGTGATGTTACGGTGACAAGTGAAGGATTTTTGACGTGAATTGACTGAGCACGTGAAAAGATAGTAGATAGCAGCGACTTATCTGATATTGCTGACATAATAATCACCGTATCTTCTGGTGGTTCTTCCAGTATTTTAAGAAAAGCATTCTGCGCCTCTGTAGTCATCAAATGCGAATCATCGAGTATTAGCACTCGCCTTATCTTATTTGAACCTATTGATTTTAGCTGGACGAATTTCTGAATTTTTCTGATTGATTCTATGGCGATGATGTTGTCTGTTGGTTCTAATCGACTATAAAAAGGGTAGTTATTTAACTCATCACTATTTAATCCGAGTAATTGAGTGGCAATATATTTTGCTAGATAACCCTTTCCTGTTCCGTTTTGCCCTATCAATATCAATGCATGACTTGGATTGTCTATAAAAGATTTAACCTGATCATTGGTGTGCTCGTGAAGTACCAAATCCATCTTAGTCGTTCATAAACGTTTTGAATTCATCAGGAAGAGGTGCTTTGAATACTCTGCGTTTTCTGTTGGGTAGCGTTATCTCTAGACTAAGCGCGTGTAAAAATAATCTATCAGCTGACTGGCCTTCGTACATAAGATCACCGACTATAGGTTTTTTAAGAAAGTTCAAATGTACTCTTAACTGATGAGTTCTGCCGGTCGTTGGCGATAATTTAAGCATAGTATGCTCGTTGCTTACCTGCATAACTTCGTAGGCTGTGATAGACGGCTTTCCATTTGGCCCTACTCTAAAGGTCTGTGGCTTCTTTGGGTTGCGCTCGATCGGCATATCAATTACAGCTTTTTCTGGCTCCATGACACCTTGTATGATTGCAACGTAAGTCTTTTTTGTTCTGCGCTCAGAAAATTGTTTTTGTAGCCAGCTTAAAGCCTCAGGATTTTTTGCGCAAATCATAACACCACTAGTGGCTCTGTCTAGTCGATGTACGATACCAGATCTGGAGTGGTGCTCTTCTTTTTGGCTGGCAGGTAAATCTTGGGTGAGTTTTGGTTCTAGCCATGTGGCTACGGTGGCTTCAGGGTTAAACGCACCCTTGCTATGTGTTAGCAGGCCTACAGGCTTATTTATGACTACGCAGTCGTCATCTTCGTATAAAATCGGTAAATCAATTTCGGGAATGATCTGTACGGCATCGACATCATAGTCAACTACGACTTCGTCGCCTAGTCTTAGCCTGTAACTAATTTTTGGAATTTCACCGTTAACTTTGACGAGTTTTTGTCTACATAATTTTTGTACAGACGCGCGACTAAGTACGCTAAGTCTAGCAACAATTGAAGCGTCCAATCTAAAGCCAACTTCGTCAATGTCTACAACGTACTTAATCATTACTCCCTCAAGCCTACTGCTTTTTGGGCCTCTAATAATTTTGCATTAGCTACTTTTGTCATGGCGACTTCATCTGATTCTAGTTTTTTGACTATTTCACCTTCGTTAATAGTGGACAATTTGGTTTGTAGATTCTGCAAGAAATGAATAACTTGTTCTGCGACTTGCTTTTTGAGTTCACCATAGCTGCTTTTGCCCTCCCATTCGGCGGCAACTTCCGTTAGTTTTCTGCTAGATAGTGAGGCCAGTATCTGTAGTAGGTTGCTTATGCCAGGCTGTTTCTCCCAGTCAAGATGAATTGAGCCTATAGAGTCAGTCTCTGCATTCATGACCTTTTTTGCGGCCAATTCAGGGTCGTCGTTAAGCATTATAGTCCCTGCTGGATCTTCCACGCTTTTACTCATCTTGCTGTCGGGGTGACGAAGTGATCGAATTCTTAATCCACTGTCGCGATTTGAAAACTCCATCTGTTTATCCCAAGGTTCCGGAAGCGTAAATATATCTTTATCGAATTTACTATTAAACCTTGTAGCCAAATTACGAACCAATTCCAAATGCTGTTTTTGATCTTCTCCAACGGGTACGAACTTGGCATCATATAAAAGAATATCTGCAGCCATCAATACGGGATAATTAAAAAGTCCGACGCTAACTGTATCTGATCCCGCTTTAGTCGACTTATCTTTGAACTCAATCATTCGGCTAGCTTCACCAAAATATGTGAAACAATCTAATATCCAAGTAAGTTCACTATGTGCAGGAATATAGCTCTGGCGATATATAAAAGTATCCGGATTATTAATGTCTAGACCTGCCGCAACAAAAATCTTAAGACTATCAATAACCTGTCGATATAGTTGTTTGTGATCGATAGGTGTAGTGAAGCTGTGCAAGTCAGGTATAAACATGTTTAGTTGATACTCGCCGGCATGAGTCGACTGTAGATCGACCATAGGCTGAATAGCACCTAGATAATTGCCTAGATGAAGTTGATTATTTGCTCGTAGACCTGTTAGAATTACTGGTTTATTCATACGTATAGTATCCGTTAATACCTTGCGTTGTGCAAGTTAGTCTTATTATGGTGGCTACTTATCGTGCTCAGGCTCGTTTACAGGCTCTATTGGAGCGTCAACGATATGTCCTAGAGTTCTAATCGTATCAAATGATATTGAATGTCTTGGAGCGTCTAGACCGCCCCATCCGGCGTCCGCATTTCGTTTAATACTTAATTCTAATGCTTCGGGGCTCATGAAAAATGGTGGTGGCGTGAATTCTGACATAATTTGTATCCCTTATTTAGTGTGAAGATTGATGTTTTCGCTGGTATAACTGCCCGATATCGTTACTTTGTTGCCCAAAAGGGTCAAGAATTTTATCAGCAACTTAGATTTCTTTCGCCAGATTCCGGCGTCATACTCTATATAAAACTTCTCGTTAAAATCTGAATCTTCTACGAATGACGAATGTAGAGTTGTGATATTGATTCTATTCATCCAAAAAATAAGTAGGGCCTTAAATAATGCGCCCTTTTTATTTGGAGTCTCAAGGAGCATAGTAGTTTTGTCTGTCTCGCTACCTCTATCCTTTAATTGATTTGATCTAGCTTCTATTACGAGGAACCTAGTTATATTCTTTTTACGATCTTGAACATTGGCGCTAATCACCTGCAAACCGTTAATTTCGCCAGCTCGCTTGCTAGCAACTGCTGCATGATTAGGACTATTTAATTTTGATACCAGCTCTGCACTTAATGCCGTGTCGGCCTCTTCGATCAGCTCTGCATTGGGCAATAGATGCCTAAGGGTGTGCGAACACTGCTGTAGTGCTGGCGCCATGGAATGAATGTGCTTAATCTGGCTTAGTTTTGTTCCTGGAAGTGCGAGTAGTTGGTGAGCAACCGCAACGTATGTTTCTCCACTAATCCAGTACTTCGAACTGTTAGCTATTAGCTCTTTGTGAGGTTCATCAATAAAGCCTACTTGAATATTAGCTATGGCAACTACCGCTTTGTCGATTAGTCCGCTAGTTAAATCAGAAAATAACTTTTCGAAAGTGTCGATATATATGATCTGTTGTTTTTTGCCAAACAACTGTATAGCAGCTATCTCGTGAAATGCTCCTTTTGATCCTTGTATACCTACTCGTTCTTTCATATTTCTTTCCTGTTTAAATTAAAAAACCGCCTTGTTGGCGGTTGATGTGAACTTGTTTGATTAATTATGCGCTATGCGCTAGAACAACCGCCGTAGTAGAGTGCGTAAACCAGAATGTTCGATAGCTTTGCTTGTTTTGTTTCATTACAGATTGAATATACCTTATGCAAAGTCATCAGTCAAGAGAGAGAAGTCAATTGATTCATCTCGTCATTGATACATTGACTCATTAAATTATCATTTAACGATTGATCATTTAAGCACGACGGCATTATATTTAGCTATCTATTCCGTCGGATGACGGTATAGACAAATGCTAAATGACTATATGATCAATTAATGCATCAAAGTATCAATGACCTATTTCAATGAAATACTAACGTTTTGTAAACTGTCTTTGTTTACGTGCGCCCTTAAGACCGAACTTCTTGCGTTCACGCTCACGAGGATCGCGACTAAGCAAGTCAGCTCGCTTAAGCGTAGCTTTTAGATCGTCATTCATGACAACCAATGCTTTAGCAATACCAAGTTGAATCGCTGTAACCTGACCACTTGGGCCACCGCCACTTACCATAGCGCTTACATCAAATTTCTTAAGCTCTTCTAATACTGTAAATGGCTTTTCGAGCTCATTCATTAAGTACTTGCTTGAAGCTAGGTATTCATCTGCAGGCTTGCCATTGATAGTAATAACACCTTTACCACCAGATAAACGTACACGAGCTGTAGCGCGCTTACGTCGGCCTAATGCGTAAAAATAATTGTTAGCTGTCTTAGTTGCCATTATTTACTCTCTTTCTTGATTTTAGAAGCGATTCTAAGTGACATCGTTTCTGGCTTCTGGGCTTCGTGCTGGTGTTCTGGTCCAGCATAAACCTTCAAGCGCTGTAATCTACCGTCACGTAGCTTGTTTGATGGCAACATGCCACGAACAGCTTTCTGTATGACTGTAGTGGAGTCTTTAGCAATCTTATCGCTCAGTTTTGTCTCTGTAAGTCCGCCAGGGTAATGACTGTGGTGGTAGTACATTTTGTCGTTTAATTTGTTACCAGTGACTACTAATTGATCAGAGTTAATGACAATAACAAAATCTCCGCCATCAACGTGTGATGTGATTGTAGGCTTGCCCTTACCTAGCAATAAACTAGCAGTGACAGTAGCAAGACGACCTAATGGTACTTCGCTAGCGTCGACAACATACCATTTTCGTGTAACGTCAGCCGGTTTGGCGCTAAAAGTTTTCATTATTTCTTCTCCGTAGTCTTTTTAACTGCTTTTTTGACGGTCTTAACAGCAGGCTTAGCTTTAGTTGCAACAACTGTAGTGTCATTAGCAACAACTGGTGTTGCCTTAACTGCTACAGGAGCGGCACTTAGATCGTCTACGAAGCTAACTCTTGCGATTTGAGCGTTGTCGCCTCGTCTGTTAGCGGTTCGTGTGATTCTAAGGTGTCCGCTAGTGCGCCCCTTAAGCTTTGGTGCAATTTCGTCAACTAATTTATGAGCTGATTCGAGTGTTTGTAGGCTAGATATAACCTGTCGGCGATTATGTAGATCACCCTTTTTAGCTTTAGTAATCAATCGTTCCATATAAGGTACGATCTCTTTAGCTTTATGTAGAGTAGTCTCGATTGATTCGTATTTTACTAACGAGTCAGCTAGGCCCTTAATAAGAGCTTCACGCTGGTCGCGTTCTCTTCCGAATTTTCTTCCTTTATATCCGTGACGATGCATGGTTTAAAGCTCCAACTCCGCTAATTTATCCTTAACTTCGTCGAGGGCTTTGTTTCCGAAACCTTTAAGGTCGCGTAACTCACTGTCGCTTAAGCTAAATAAATCTTTAAGTGTATGAATTTCATTATTGATCAATGCGTTAGTCGTACGAGCAGTCAAGTTCAAGTCTTCAATAGAAGTCATGAGTTCAGATGAGTCGTCTCCATCAGCATTTGCAACACTTCCAGTACCAGCTGCTGCGCTGCTAGATCCGTTGTCGACTGTAGTTTGACCAGCTAGTGCTGTGTATTGGTTAACAAGAATTGCTGATGCTTCTTCAAAAGCTTCGCGTGGTGTAATTGATGCGTCTGTATCTATTGTGATCAATAGCTTGTCTAGATCGGTCATTTGTCCGACACGAGTGTTCTCTACTTTATAACGAACTCTTAGAACTGGGCTAAAGATAGCATCAACAGCAATCATGTCGCTGTGTCGCTTTTCAGCACCTTCTTCGACTGTTCGATATCCACGGCCAACTTCAACCTGTAAGTCCATGACTAGCTTAGCTTTGCTGTCGTCTAAGGTTGCAATAATTTGGTCTGGGTTAACGATTTCGACGTCTGCATTAACAGTGATATCACCGGCTGTGACAACGCCTTTACCAGACTTTGTTAGACGGATAATCTGAGGTTCGTCTCCAAATACTCGGAATCTAATGTTTTTGAGGTTCAACATGATGTCAACTAAGTCTTCCTTGACGTAAGGGACAGTAGTGAACTCGTGTGTGGCACCGTCAACCTTGAAAGCTGTAACTGCTGCACCAGCAATGCTAGATAGCAATACGCGTCGCATTGAGTTACCCAGAGTCATACCGTAACCAGTATGCAATGGTTCAATTACGAATGTTGCTGATGAATCGTTGTGGTCGTCAATTTTGACGAGTCCTGGTGTGTGAATCATTTTTGACATAATTTTTCCTTACCTCCCTTAACGTGAGTAATATTCGACTATTAGTTGTTCATTAATATCTGGTTCAGCATCGTCTCTACTTGGTAGACCAGTGATGGTAATTTGTAGTTTCTTACGATCAACTTTGAGCCACGCTGGAATTGCGTCAGGGTTGGCAGGACTAACTTCGTCTATTCTCTTAAAGTATTCACTTTTGGTGCTCTTTGGTCGTGCGATTAGTACGTCACCTTCCTTCATTCTGATTGAAGGAATGTCAACTCGGCGACCGTTAAGCATAAAATGCCCGTGAGTTGCTAGTTGTCGTGCTGCTCGGCGACTTACTGCAAGTCCGCTTCGGTAGATAGCGTTATCTAATCTTAGCTCTAAAAGGTGTAGTAGATTTTCGCCTGATTGACCTTGACGTCGAGACGCCTCTTTCATCAAGTTACTAAACTGCTTCTCAAGCAAGCCATATAAGCGCTTAACTTTTTGCTTCTCACGCAACTGTAGTGAGTACTGGCTAGCTTTGTTTCGTGGTCCGCGAGAGTTTGCTGGCTGTCCAGGCATAGTTGTGCGCTTAGCTAGAGCCTTGTGAGCTTTAGGGTGTAGAGCATAACCTTCTCGGCGACTCATCTTTACGATTGATCTTGTATCACGTGCCATAACTAGACTCTCCTTGCTTTCGGCGGCCGTACACCACCATGAGGTATACCGGTTACATCTTTGATGCTCTCAACGGCAATGTCTAAACTTATCAAAGCACGAACTGCTGCTTCTCGTCCAAGACCGATGCCCTTGACATACACATCTACTTTATTTAGTCCGTATTGCTGTTTAGCAGCTTGACCGGCTTTTTCTGCTGCAACTTGTGCAACATAAGCTGTTCCTTTTTTAGAACCTCGGAAACCACAGCTACCAGCACTTGCTGCTGTTAGTGCGCCGCCCTGGGCGTCTGTAAAGGTAACGATCGTGTTGTTAAATGACGC
>CALREK010000006.1:0-17687 GCA_943355165.1 uncultured Saccharimonas sp. (SeqCode)
CACACCAGTAGGATTATTGATAGGATCATTCGAATCAAAGTAAGAAGTATCTAGAGTCAGTTGATGATCAATCATGGTGTCGAGGCTTTGCATAAGACCATAAAAAGCATCATATATTGGGCAAAATATCCAGGTTAAAGGACTAAATGTTGACCATTTGCAGTCATATCCGCTCAAACTGTCGCCATTGCCGCCACCAAAGTCTACAGCTAAATGTACGCTTGTTGCTATAGCCATAGTAGCTGCATCGTCGGGTGGAACTATACCCATATTATAGTTATCTTCTGGTATTACTTTATCAGTGATATTATCTATTTGTAGTTTGGTTTCCCGGTTAATATCTGCAACCCAACAATCCTCTTGATTCTTCACTTCATCTGGCACTCTATGTCTAGCTTCGTCGCTACTTGTAGTTTTAAGTCGATACCAGCGGACTTTATTGCCTGGTAAGACAACGGCCGTGTCCTGACAGGCAGCAATATCACTTTTCTGACCGTAGTTCAGGTTTCCGGTTGGTGGTATGTCTTTTTTAGGAAAAGCGCCGACATCTTGGCCGAATGACATCAGTGTGTCTAACGAATCAGGTGCGCCAGGGTAGTAGAAGGTCAACTTTCTTTTATTTATGTCGCTGACAACCATATCAGAGTAAGTGTAGCTGTCAACCGACAGATCCCAGTTCGTTCCAGTATCCCAAGACCGTGTACCAATATCTATACATATAGATGACGTACCGCTAGTCTTGCCTGCTACTCGTGCTTCTAGGCGTGCATTCCATACACTAGGGTTGGCGCCATCGTTAGGAAAGTTGCTAACAGGTTTGCCGTTATTTTGAGGGCCATAGGCTAAATGAATCGATGTATCCCCGCAGCCGTATTCATTGTTCGCCACGTACTGCCAATTGCCATCGAAAGGGTTTTTATCCCAAAAATAATATTGTTTAGTTGAGCCTTCTTGCTGGTAAGTGGCTTCTATTATGGAAATCGAAATGAACTTGTAGGTTCCTGCTTTTATCTGTGCCTCTGTTGGGGTGTGCGCCGTTGCTGCGGCCGCAGCGCTCACCTTCCGGCTAACTGGCCAACCGGCAAACATATTAATAAACAATACTAATATGAATAAACCAACAAAAGATATATATCGAAAGCGTTGTAGTTTGGAACTCATAGTTATGCTTATGACTATAGCAAAATAAGACGGATATTTACATATTTAAAAATAAGCATTTATTGCGCCTAATATATTTAATAAGGTATAGTCATAATTATGAATAAAAAGCCTCGCCTATATAAATCAGAAACATATATCAAAAAGGATAATATAGGCAAGCGATTAAATTTAGTGGCAGCTGTAGTTGTATTATTGGCATCTCTTGTGATGATGACCGCAGGCTCGCCTAAAGCGTCCGCAGCTGGCAGTAGGTTTATATATGTGCTCTGTAGCGACCTTAATCAGATTAGTTATGACGTTACTAGTAGCTTAGTGAATCAAGCTGAAGCTTGTAACGCTGCATACCCCGGCACCACGTCGACCGGTAGTACTCAAGCTCAAGTACAGGTTTGCGACCCTAAGCAGACTAGCGCCAAGCCGATTGACTATAGGGCTGAATGTGGTTCTGGTGACCCTGCTGTTAACTGCAATCCTAATTTGAACAGCAACTGCAACTTTTTTGAGCAGATTCTAGGTCTTGTGAATATAGTTTCTGGTCTTATTGGAGTGGCGGTCGTTCTTAATATAATAGTTGCCGGAATTCAATATTCCACAGCAGCAGATAATCCAAGTAAGGTTCAGTCCGCAAAGCAGAAAGTCACTAGTTCTATAATTGCGCTAATAGCTTATGCCTTCTTGGTGGCATTTTTGCAATGGATTGTGCCTGGCGGAGTGCTTAACAGCTAATATGAAACGCTTATTTAAAATTAAGAGTGTACATGTATCGGCATTAGCTACTTTGATGTTAATCGTCTTGAGTTCAGGCTCTGCCCATGCTGCAGCCACGCCAGGGTGTTACTCAAAAACAAAAAACAGCGGCGTTCTTTATGTTAGCATCGGGTGCACCGATAATGTACAAAGTAGCCCTACTTTTGACCCGACTGCCTGCTATATAATAGAAGGCAATATTTTTGCAGTGGTTAATTGCGGCAATAATCTCTTGAAAGTTGATGTAAACGTAAACAACCCGTCCTCTGCCGGCAACTGTGCGCCTAACAGTAATTGGATACTGGGGTTCCCTACCTGGTACAAGTACTTAACGCCAACTTTTAATTCGACATCCCAGCGGTGTGAGGTTGTTTTTCAAATAGCTAAGCCTATAACGCGCGGAAATGGATCTAAGGGCTTTGACACCCCTAGTACGGGCGATATTGGTAAGGTTTTCTTGGCTATTGTAGAGATATTGTTAAGAATTAGCGGGATGGTTGCGGTTGGCTTTATTGTCTTTGGTGGTTTTCAATTCTTGATTAGTCAGGGCGACCCACAAAAGGCCGTAGGAGCAAGGCACACTATCTTGAACGCCTTAATAGGTCTAGTTATAGCTGCTATCGCCGTGTTCGTTGTGCAATTGCTCGCCAAAAATATACTACAGTAACCCCTACTCTTTTTATTCTCTGATATTTAATGTAAGTTCCGGCTCGACTTCATAATAACGATACTTTATAGTTAGGTTAATGCTTATGGGTATTTCTAACAATTACGGGGTAATAAGACTATGAAGATTTCGCTTAAAGCGTATCTAGGCTTCTTTGCTGTAATGGCTGTAAGCTTTATTATGTTGTCTGGTCACAAGGTTTCTGCTGCTGCTATTGGTATATTTACGGATTGTAGCAAAATGTCCGATCCGAGCGGGACTTATACAAGTATTCAAGGCGTCATTTATAACGAAGCGGATTGGGGGCTTAATT
The DNA here is from genome assembly GCA_943355165.1 of uncultured Saccharimonas sp. (SeqCode). Taxonomy (GTDB): domain Bacteria; phylum Patescibacteriota; class Saccharimonadia; order Saccharimonadales; family AQU-01; genus CALRGT01. The sequence continues at coordinate 2,892 of CALREK010000006.1, forward strand.
TAACTTTTGAGATAGGTATTGCCACAGGCCCAAACATCTTTTGGAATTATAAGCACACGTTAGTTCGTCCACCAGATTTTACTAGAGCAACCAACCTATATGGCATCTCAGAATTACGTTTTGATTTTTTAATCCGCGACTACTTCTTAGGCCCCAATGCTTTTTATGTACTAAGAGGCGGTGTGTTGTCGTTGGACCGTAGCACGACTAGACCTTTAGAGTTTAACTCAGCAGTGTATGTTGTTAGCCCCACGAGTGTCTATCAAGGATTTTTCCCTGCCAAATGTGTCTCCGCTACAGCATCTAGTGACCCACTTGGAGGAATAGACAGTTGTGAGCTTGACGGCGCAACTACAGTTATCAAAGGTTGGGCGTGGGATCCTGACATTACGAATCCTGCGGTAAGCGCTGCCGACATTGCGGCTCCGAGAGTCCAGGCTGCAGTCGTAGCTATCCCGGACCCGACTAGTTATTCCAGGACTATATCAGGCATAGCTACAGATATTACACCCTATAGGAACGCCGAGATACGAGAATTTTTAGAAGCACCAGGTAGAAATTATCCCAATATATCTAGTTCTCACGGCTTCGAGGCTAGATTTGCGAATCTAGCTCCGGAGAAGACTTACGGATTACAAGTTTTTGCTGAGAATATTGGCGGTGGCCCACCTAAGGCACTAGATTACAACCTAGATGTTTTTACCGCTTCCCATATCATTCCAGCCAACTGTAAGCCCGTGCAGAAATCTAAGGACACTGTTGCTACTAAACCAAAGCAATGTATTAATGGAGTGGGTTGTGAAAATGTGGTTTTTGGTAAAGATCCTGTGGTTAAAAAGCCTATAACAGTGCCCGTATTTAAATTGACCGGAGGTGCCGGAGACTCTTCTGTTGGCCGCTTATTGAGTGTTTTGCTGGGACTGGCTGGTGGCATCGCCTTGTTGGTTATAGTCGTGGCTGGCTTTAGATTTGTTACCTCTCAAGGTAATCCTGACGCCACAACAAGATCACGCAACACCATAATCTATGCACTAATTGGTCTAGTGATCTGTACATTGGCTTATAGTATCGTGACTTTTGTCTTAGAAAGGATAGTATGAAAAAGATTCTTGTCGGTATTGGTTTGTTGGCGGTAATATCGTCGACATTATCGATTGGCGCTACCGCTATGTTCTCGAAGAAGGTTTCGGCTGACTTTGGTAATTGTGGAGCTGTTTGCGCGTACGTACCCGTCAGCGCCAATCTGCCTTACGGACACTTAGATGGGGCAAATTGTAATAGTATAGGTGGGTGGGCTGGTGACGCCGACAATGTCAGTCAACATCTAATTGTTCACATCTATGATGGCACTAATCCTACTCCTATAGGCGTACAAATCACTAGCGAAAATCGCAAGGATGTGCCCGACGGGCCCGTGCTTAACTACGACATATTTGCGAGTAATTATTTTATCGGTTTCAACTTCTCTACTCCTATTTCAGTAAAGGATACATCTGTACATCAGATTCATGCATTCGCTCAGAATATTCTTTCAAACGGTAACCTTGACATCAACCCCACCACCCCAACAGGTTATTCGCAATTGCTTGATTCCCCTCGGAGTATTGGACCCTGCAAGCAAATCTGTGGCGATGGAAACTCTTATGACATAGCACTTCCATGTCCTTCTATTACTTGCCCTGATGGTAGCGTTCATCCAATAGGGTTTACCTGTCCGAAGAATGCCCCGGTTGGTTCAGTTACAGGCGATTGTTCTACTATATCTGGATGGGCCGGAGACATTGACTCGGTTGGAACTGGGCTAGCGGTTTGGGCGTCGGGCACTAATTTTGCGAATCTTTCACAGTTCAATAGCGATAGCAGTCCTAACCCCACGCCTCTAGCCCCCAGCCCATTCACTGGCAGTCACGGTTTTTCTATGGCGACTCTACCAGATTGGATAGACGCCAGCCCGCACACCATAACCATAAAGTACCTTGGCGTTAATAGTGCCGGTACACTTGATAATACAAACGCAAACACAACTATCACAATCGGACCATGCAAAAGAGCCCCAAGCTTAAATGTGCGCATCTCAAGCTGTGATTCCATTGTATTTGATTCGGCGGACCAAGACTCCCCAGCTTCTCAAATAACGTTTCTGGTTGGTAGGAATCCGACGGTAGTATTAGGAGGCCCTAATTATGTCGATGCAGGTGTTACTATCAATGGCACCGGCACATGGACTATCCCAGCTACCGAAAAGAATGCAAGCCCACACTCATACTACATTTTAGTAGCGGGCTTAGACAGTTCTGGCAATGGTGACACTGTTAACACCACCTCCCCGGCGGTAAATATTGCAGCTTGCAACCCCGCCCCTCCTCCCCCTCCTCCCCCTGCTGCGATTAGTGGCTGCACGAGTGCCTCGGCCAACAACTTTACTCCTGGAGCAACTGTAGATGACGATTCCTGTACGTATGATCCAGCTGTTGTCGTCCCCTTGCCTCCGTCAGCAACGAGGCCCTCGACTCCTTTTAACGATATTTTCAGCTCAACTTGCAAAAATCAAGATCCTGCCAACCCGACTGAAGTAGGTGCAACGGTTTGTGTGACTCGCACCGTTTCTCAAACGAATGCCTGTAATGACATTTTCGGTAGGTGCGGAATAATCGCAAAGCTAGTCAACGCCCTATCTATAATTATTGGCATAGCAAGTGTCGTGATGGTGATAGCGGGTGGGTTTAAGTTTGTGGCGTCTGCTGGTGATCCGCAACAAGCTGCTTCTGCACGTAGAATAGTGCTGTTTGCATCTATCGGAGTGGTGATCGCAATTACTGCTCAAGGCATCATTTTATTCGTAGTTAACAGATTGTAATAGGAGTAATATATGAAGTTTTTAATAACCTTAATAACACTAGTCGCATCCATAGGTTTTCTTGGTGTCGGCACAGCCAATGTTTCTGCTCTAGCCCCAAGCCACTCCTACTTTGCTGCAGCTATAGATGACATCAAGGGAGGAGTCGATCAGGTTAATCCTAGCGGCATAACAGTTCAAGGCGGTATTACGGCCGTTGTAAATATATTAAGCCTAGCGGTAGGCGTCTTCTCTGTCATCATGATCATCTATGGTGGATTTAAGTTTGTCTCCTCAGCTGGCGACCCTAACGGCATAGCAAGTGCCAAAAAAACAATAATATACGCACTAGTAGGCCTAACATTAGCCATAATGGCACAAGCAATCATGAGGGTGGTGATAGGTAGAATCTCGTCTGCAGGATAAAAACATAAGCGTATTTATTTTGATTATGGTTAAAAACGTAAATAACTATTGCAAAGGTCAAAACGTTTATGGTATAAACAGGTATAAGATATATTAAAGAAAGGTTTTTAGAACATGAACAAAACAATATCAAAGATAGCAATCACAGTCAGCGCAGTCGCTGCACTATTGTTCCCAGTACTTAGCCCAGCTCTAGCTGGCGCAGCAGCACCAAGCATAGCAAATAATGTATGCGCCGGTACAACGCTAAACGTAGCAGACGCTGGCCTTGGCTGTGGTAGCGATACCACCAACAACACTTTGCAGAGCATTACTACGACTGTAGTGAATCTACTATCACTAGTAGTTGGACTAATCTCTGTAATATTCTTGATCTTCGGTGCCTTCAAGTACATCACTTCTGGTGGTGACTCAGGCAAAGTTACATCTGCAAAGAACACTATTCTTTACGCCCTAATCGGCTTAGTAATAGTATCTATCGCTCAGGTTGTAGTACGAGTTGTCTTGGGCAAAGCCAGCACAATAGTTTAATAAGCTTAGCTATAAAGTACATAACGATCACCCTCTTTATAACAAAGAGGGTGATTTTTTATTATACTTGTGGTTTACTTAGTTAATTTCTTTTTTTGTGATATAAATATACACAAGACTTAAAGAATTTACTAAAGAAAGGTTTTTAGAACATGAACAAAACAATATCAAAGATAGCAATCACAGTCAGCGCAGTCGCTGCACTATTGTTCCCAGTACTTAGCCCAGCTCTAGCTGGCGCAGCACCACCAGCACCACCAGCACTACCTGTTTCTATCGCACTACAAGCATGTATTGGTACAACGCTAAACGTAACAGACACTGGCGCTACCTGTAATGACAACTCCACCAACAACTCTTTGCAAAATGTCACTACAACTGTAGTGAACGTACTATCACTAGTAGTTGGTCTAATCTCTGTAATATTCTTGATCTTCGGTGGATTCAAGTACGTGACTTCTGGTGGTGACTCAGGCAAAGTTACATCTGCTAAAAACACTATTCTTTACGCCCTAATCGGCTTAGTAATAGTATCTATCGCTCAGGTCGTGGTAAAAGTTGTTCTGGGCAAAGCAAGCACAATAGTTTAGTAAACTTATTTATTAATTACTCGACGATCTTCCTCTTAACAACAAAGAGGAAGATTTTTTATTATGCTTGCGGCTTCTTTTATTAATCACCTATACTATGGTAAGAACACATACAAGACAGGATAACGAATCATGAACAAAACAATATCAAAGATAGCAATCACAGTCAGCGCAGTCGCTGCACTATTGTTCCCAGTACTTAGCCCAGCTCTAGCTGGCGCAGTAGTAGTACCAAATAATATTGCTACTCAAGCATGTATTGGTACAACGCTAAACGTAACAGACACTGGTACTAGCTGTACTGGAGACTCCACCAACAACTCTTTGCAGAGCGTCACTACAACTGTAGTGAACCTGCTGTCATTATTGGTGGGGCTACTGTCAACCATCATGCTTGCATTTGGTGCATATTTTGGGGTTGTGTCGTCTGGGGGTAGCGAAACTGGAAAGCGAGCAAAGAACGCAGTCCTATATGCTTTAGTTGGCCTGGTAATAGTAGCTATAGCTCAGGTTGTGGTTAGGGTTGTTTTGGGCAAAGCAAACACAATAGGATAGATGCTAAAAATTCTCTAAAATAGAACCCCCTTCTTTGCGAAGGGGGTTCTATTTAGTTTTAGGCTGTCTTTACTAAGCTTATAATACTTGGATCTTCTTTACAGTGTCTTGCTTAAGCTTGTTGAATGAGATTGTCAAAACACCATCCTTTAGTAAAGCTTCGATTTCATCCTCTTTAACAGGTACAGGTAGAGTGATGCTGCGAGAGAATTCACCCCAGTAGCACTCTTGTACGAAATAGTTCTCGACGTCATCTTCGTTGCCTGCTGACAATGTGCCACGAATGCTTAATGTGTTGTCTGCGATACTGACATCAAGTTCGCTCTTGTTTACGCCGGCAACACGGCCCTTTACGACCAATTTTTCTTTGGTTTCGTATACATCAACAGCTAGCTGCCCTGGTACGGCTTCTTCTTCGTCCCATTCGTCGTTAGACGGTGCAGACTGCTGTGCAACTTGTGCTGGTTCATTTATGATAATGTTGTCGTCGTCTCCAAGAAAAGCTGCTGTAAGTTCGTCTTCTTCCATTAATAAGTCTTCGCTACGGTTACGTCGTGCCATTGGTTTTTACCCTCCACAGAGATATTTGAGATAATGAGTTTAGAGTAGATCGTTTTTATATTTACATATAGTATATCCTAGCATCGGCAAGGCTTCAACTAATCAATATATATTTACAACACAATATATACATCATTACAGACGGCACATAAGCATTATTCATCTAAAGGGTTATTTTGTTTAGCCTTAATCTTCTCTAAACTATAATTGCAATGACTATAATGGAACGAATCATATCAATCGCCACCCCTTATGATTGTATTGTTTGTGGCTTCGAAGGATCGATAGTTTGCGGTGCTTGCAAGCCTATTATTTGTCCTGCAGTCCCCTCACGATGCTACATCTGCCACGCATCCACTCAGAATTACTCAACCTGTCATAATTGTCGTCGCTCCAGTAAATTACGCCGCCTATATGTCAGAACTGAATTTTCTGGTGCAGCCAAGCAGCTGGTTTATAGTTTAAAGTTTTCTAATAATCAATCCGCTGCTGAGGTTGTTGCCTATTTTATGCTTCAGACCCTGCCAAAAGATTTTATTGCACTGGTGACCCCTGTTCCCACAGCAACTAGCAGGCTAAGATTAAGGGGTTACGACCACGCTAGGCTTATTAGCAGCAAGATAGCCAAAGCTCTTGAGCTTGAACATGTTTCTGTCGCTACTAGGCTTAACCAGACTCGCCAAGTTGGGTCAAGGCGTAGTATTAGGGTTTCTCAGCTAAATGACGCTTATAGGTTAGGTAATATTGCCATCATTAAGGGGGCGAACATTTTGATGGTGGATGATGTAGTGACTACTGGAGCTACCCTGGAGTCTATTGCGGCACAGCTTAAACTTGCCGGAGCCAAATCCGTAGATGCGGTAGTGTTCTCTCAGCGCTAATCTGATTAGTATATAATTAATCAAGATCTCAATAGTCAAATACCACTAGTAGATTCTATTGCATCGATATATCATTATTATTAGCAATTACCCCGTTCTATATTAGCTAAAATCAACAAAGGACGTCACCATCAAACTCATTGAAAAGCTTAAAAATTATCTTCAGATAGTTCGACGATTTACGGCTAGTCATCCAAAAACAGTGCTTTTCGCTAAGTTTGGCTTTATATTTACTATGTTTTGGGTGGTCTCGTGGCAGCGATTCGATCCTGACTTCGGTTGGCACTTACAGACTGGGCGCTATATATTGGCCCATGGTGTCCCTGTTCATGACATATACACCTATACCGCGAGCAATTTTAAATGGATTAATCACGAATGGGCCCACGACGTAATACTTGCCTTCTTTTATAAGTACCCACACGGATGGGAGATCTTGGCTACATTGTATGCCGCTCTGTGGACTTGCATATTGTTCGTGTCAGGCAAAAAGGCCAGCTTGACTTTACTTATAATTGCGGCATTCTCTATAACGCCATACGCCGGCATAAGACCAATGGTCTATACTTTTTTGCTTTTCGCACTTCTCCTTAAGATTTCTAAAATTAAATCTTGGCGCGTAAAGGCGTTTATACCCATTATGTTCATATTCTGGGCAAATTTGCACGGAGGGGTAATAATTGGCCTGCTCATAATGCTGTATTTTACCTATAGAGATAAAGATTTGAGATGGTTAGCAGTATTGGTCGCCAGTTTATTTGCAACATTCATTAATCCCTACGGGCCAGCCCTGTTTGTGGAAATAGCGCGAACTATGTTTGACAGCTCATTACATAAGCATGTCGCCGAATGGAATCAGTGGAGGTTTGGAAATTCTACGCGTCTTTATGTCGTTGCTATGAGCTTTGGATACGTTTTCTTCTCTGCAGGTAAGTTACTCAAACTTGCTAAAGACTTCATAAAACACCCACTGCGCTGGCATAAAGTAACTGATGATATGGTATATGCGCCACTAACTCTTGCGCTGGCGGCCTCAGCAACGCGCAACATACCTCTAATGGCCATTACGACTCTAGATAATCTTGATACACAAATGAAGGCCCTAAGAAGTATGATTCCCAAGAAGCTAGACAGAATCTCCAAATTAATTCTGTTATCGGGGTTTCTGAGTGTTGTGTTTATCTTGGTGTTTGTGGCATTTCCCATTACGTTTAATAACTTTAAGTATGGTAGAGAGCGAAGATATCCCTATAGTGCAGTAGAGTATATAAATAAAAACGGCTGTGGCGGCGGAAATATATATAATGACTACGACTTCGGCGGCTATTTAATTTTGAAGTTACCTGCTTATAAATACTATATCGACGGAAGAATGCCCTCTTGGCGCAACGAAGGTGGTAGCCTGTACATTGACAAGTATTTTGAGATATTTAAAGATAAAGAAGTTCAAAAAGAGGAATTCAAAAAATATAATATAACATGCATGGTTGTGTATTCTCAGAATAAATCATATGTAGACTTCGCCAAAGATAATAACTGGAAGACTGTAGCGAGCGATAATGTGTCAGTCTTGATGGTTAAGCAGTAGGATAGAATCCAGTGATTCACCAAATAAAAAACTCCACATTAAGTGGAGTGATTTATTTGGTGTACCCGATAGGATAACTAGGGTATAATCCGCCCGTTTGCGGCTAAAGCCGCGGGGGATTATCGAACCTACGACTACCATCAAGCAAGCTTGCTGGGTCGTAGAACCGAAACCTGTCGACGACACCAAATTAAAAACCCCTCTTACGAGGGATTCTTAATTTGGTGTACCCGATAGGATTCGAACCTACGACCTTCGGCTCCGCAAGCCGACGCTCTATCCAGCTGAGCTACGGGTACTAGCTATATTCCAACAACAGAGATGATTTTAACATAATATATCTGTTATTGCCAGTTTTTGGCTAGAAATGAACGTAGTGCATGAGCTGGCTTATTAGATCTAACTTTTGATTCTGAATTGGAATAATGTTTGCTATGGTGTCAACGATTTTCTTCTCGTCTTCAGGTTGGAAATAAATTGGTACTATAAGATTGAATCTTTTTATCGGATGTAGCCAAATTGATCGCAGCTCGTCTTCCTCAACTATCATAAAAGATTTGTAGTCAGCGTAAGGGTATAGCTTGTTGTCGACGAAAATTCCAGTTTCATCAATGCGATATTCTAGTTCGCGTGGCTTTCGTGACGCCAATACCGCAAACATAATCGCAAAAGCTATGATAGCTAATGGCGAAACGATGCTTTTATTGTTGATAAAATATACCAACACAGCAAATCCAGCCGCCACAGCTGCTAATACTACATACCAGACAGCATTCTTTTCATGGTGTGCATATTCTAGTGCAGTCCAGCTAATGTCGGGTTGTTTGTCGCTAGTGCTAGCTGTTTCAAGCGCCTGCTCATTATTTTTGTTGAATTTCCAGGTCGATGCTTGGTTTTCTTCTTCTTTGTTTATATCGGTATTTTCATCCTTTTGCATAAGCATATTGTACACGACCTTTTTGAAAGTGAGTATAGTTAGTTCTGAGGGTGAATATTTTTAAGGTTTTGTTGCAAGTAGTTCTTATCTGTTATAATACATTACTGCAAGGAGAGGTACCCAAGTGGCTCAAGGGGGCAGTTTGCTAAATTGCTAGGGGGGCGCAAGCTCCCGCGAGGGTTCGAATCCCTCCTTCTCCGCCAAAATAAATCGGTCAGGCCCACACGGCCCTGGCCTATTTTTTTACTAGTCAAACAAATAAATTGCTCGCTTAAGTATCTTGGACCTACCCGCCATAACTTTTTTGCAAATTTCTGGTATAATCTATCTGTTATATGGAAGGGTCGCATAGTGGTCGAGTGCACCTGTCTTGAAAACAGGAGAGCCGGCAACGGTTCCGTGGGTTCGAATCCCACCTCTTCCGCCAAAATAAATCGGTCAGGACCACACGGCCCTGGCCTATTTATTTGTCCTCAAAAATCATCTATCCGCCCTTCCTTCTAAAGCTTTCTCAATAGAGCAAAACTATATTGTTGTATAAACAAAAGCATGATAATATAACTCCAGTAAAATTAAAAAAAATATGTCAGAAACAGTCACAATACCATCAGCAGGACCTGGATCGGAAATTCTACCACCTAACGTAGAACAGCTACTGCCTCACCACGATGTTTTAGATAGTGATCGTTTCTTGCGTTCTCGTTTTATGGTGCCTGCTAGCGCTACAACACCGGCCTTTGAAGTTCAGTTTCGTGGTAAAGAAGAGTTGCCCATAGCAGAGGGTGATTCTAGTCTTACTAATGTTATTCTGTCTAGCGATATAGTTCCAGTACGAACGTCGTCAGAAAAATTTAGTGACTGGAAGTCTAGTCTTACCGGGTCAAATGAGTCTATGGTGCTTGGTCGTCCAGGCTCGTCTGATAGTCGTGATGCGCTATTATCTGGCGCAGATAAGCCCGTTCTTGTTCACGCCCCAGCTACTATGGAGGGGCTAGTTGATGTAGCTCTACTATTAGCATCAGATAGACCTGAAGATTCAGCTAGCCTTTTATCTATGCGTGAAGAACTAGCAACCAGGAAGTATTCCAAACGAACACTAGATCTAATGAAGCAGACTTTTAATGTTTCTTCGTCTTTAGAGGTTGATGGTAATAGAGAGCAAGGCCTTATGTTGATGGCGCTTAGTTTGTCTGGCGATGAGGGGGCTAAACAGACAGCCGACAGGCTGAGTGAAGAATTTGATGAGAAATATGTTGCTAGCCGTGTTGGCGCCCTGTCGGTTAATGGCGAGGTCGAGACTAAAGCTAAATTTACTGAAGCCGGCGATGCTGTGGATGAAGATGTGATCGATAAAGTAAGAGAGGCTGGACTTGTTGCCGTGCATACTTCTCGGTCGGTTCCTGTCGATGGTAAGATTTTATCTACAGCTGAATACAACGTTAATACAGCCGACCAGTTTCCACGAGATTCCATACACTTAGCTCTAAATCACACTGTTACATCACATATGTGGGGTGATTTTTCGTCTCAAAAAGCGACGGTTATTGCACCGATGGCTGGTATGCTCGAGTTAAATGGTGCTCCAGCCGCTATGGCAGATGTTGATACTTACTGGATGGCTACTGCTGGCAGTGCGATTGAATTGCCTAAAGAGACTATAATCGTAGAGCTTGTTGATGAGCCATTGCCAGATGGCGATTTAGTCGATAGTCAAGAAGGTAGCTATAAGATTAGTGTTGCTGACTTAAGAGAGAGTGGTAAAGTTCTTGGTCTGGCGGGTCAGATCAAGAGATTAAGAGACGACTTATCGTCTTTTTATTATTCTGACAGCGAGTATCTAAGTAGTACGCTGACAGGATACGGTTCGTTGGATATTGGCCAGGCTTATAATAGATCTAAGCAAAAAGCAGACGATACCAGTGCTTTCTGGGCGGGCAGAACCGAGGAAGATAAATCTCAGGTTAAAAAAGAGGCCGCAGACCTAGAGGCATTAATCATAAAATATCCTATAGACGAAAAGGGCCTCTTCCCTCTAGCTAAATTATTAGAAGACGAAGAAATGCTCAAAACTAATGATACGCTTAACGGCTTGCTGGTAGAGTCGATGCGCAGAGTTATGGTTGATACTGCTATTAGGAGTCTAGGCGGTAAAGTAGTTAAGGGCGGTGCCCATTACACATTCGATGAAGCATTTCAGGATAAAACCAGCAAGTTAGCTGCCGAAGTGGGCGTTACGACTTTATTGCATGCGCATAGTAACGAATCAAGATTTGAGCATGCTCATCATGAAGCATTAGTCGACTCGTCTAGGGAGACGGGCTATTTTGATGCTACATCCAGAGACACTAGTGGCGCATGGTATTGGGCGTCAGAATCTCCTGGCCAAGTCCGCATCAGAGCTATAGAGACCGGCGCTCTAAGCTTTGCCAAGAAACAACCCGAACCAAAACCAACCAGAGACGATAATATGAAATTTTAAGTCATGCGTTTGACGCCTACTTGATCATCGACGCCAAAAAAGTAACCACTTCCCCGCAGCGTCTGCACTAAGTAGTCGGCATTTATGGTTTTTAATTTATCGCGTAGCCGCCGTATATAAACATCAAGTCGATTGCTGGTGTGGTCTTCCTTTATCCCCCAGACATCTTTGAGTAGCTGTTCCCTGCTGATAATGGCCGGAGTGTCGCCCATTAGTCTGTGCAACAGTTCGGCCTCCTTTTTTGTTAAGCAGACTGCGTTTTCTGCCAATTGTACAATATTGGTATTCAAGTCTAGGGCGAGCCCGCTACGACTCAGCCATCGAGTAGTAAAGGATTTGTTGTTTCGCCGAACTAACGCACTAACTCTAGCGATAAGTTCGTTGTTACTTATTGGTTTGCATATATACTCGTCCGCACCAACTTCTAACCCATGAATAGTGCTGTACTCGTCTCTATTGCCGGATAACATCAATATTGGCGTCAATACTCCGTTAGCCCTCAAGGACTCGCAGGTCTCGAACACGTTATTTACATTTAGGCCGGTGTCTAATATTAAAGCGTCGTAAGGGTGTTGGCTAGCCAGTGTGAAGTTGTCGGTTGTGGCAGGGCTAGAGTCGACGATAAAGCCTGCTTTGAGGAGTTTGACAGATAAGGCTTCGATAAGTGACTCGTCGAAGTCTATGGTTAAAACACGGTTGAAGTTGTTGATTCTCATTGATAACCTTTCTGTGACTATTGCTAGTCGTCAAAGATCAATGGCCTTACTCTTCTATATCGTCTTTCATGACGAAGAGTACATTAAAACTATTATTTTGTCACTAGGGAAATATATTGTATAAGTAAGCTTAGCGTTTTAACGGTATTTGGCGACGTGGCATAAAACAACTTCAAGCGGCAATTAACTTAGTCTGTTAAAATGATTAATTATGTGGAGAGGTGGCCGAGTGGTTGAAGGCGCTGCTCTCGAAAAGCAGTATGCCCTTACGGGTATCGAGGGTTCGAATCCCTCCTTCTCCGCCAAAATAAATCGGTCAGGTTCACTCCTTCCCGGCCTATTATGAAAATGTAATTCAAAACAGTCGCTACTTCGTAACTCACTAGAATATTTTTTGCAAATGTAATGAGATATATAAACAACAAGTTATACTTATGTTATGAATCAGCCTAGCGCCGAAACTGCAATCAATATACTCACAAAGCTTAAGGAGCAGACTAGTTCGGCCGCTTTAGCATACTGGATTGCACCAAATTCAGTGCTAACTCTCAGCGGGGCGCGAGCAATGTGTGACGGTGTTTATTATGCGACTTCCCGATACGGCAACAAGCAATTAAGTGCCTGGACGAAAGAAATTCAGGATTCCATAGAAATCCTTAGTTCAATCACCGCAGTCTATTTATCTCAATCTGGAATTGATAAAACTTCTACCACTAAAGAAAAATATACTAGGTATGATGTTATTATCGCTCAAGGGCTTGATTACGGGCTAAACAACACTAAGCTACTAGGCGACGGCAAACTTGAACTTATAAGCACAGGCGACAAACTTATCGAGGCTATGAGTATCTTACTTAAACAAGATTCAAGATTTAGTCATTTTAAAGAAGAGAATCTTTATCACATCGCATATGGCATTATCCTTGGATACCCCGACAAAGCTATCTTAGGTTCTGTAGCCGAATGGGAGAATGACGATCCATTTGCAGAGGCTTTAATTGATGCCGACATTCGTGGATCTAGGTTCTACGCATGTCCAATTCCGGTATATTCATATCCGCGCCACATGATTAACGACTCTGACATTAATACACATGAGCAGCTATGGTCCAAAATACTTAAGGATTTTTACGCCTCGGATTTTCATAAAAACCTAGCAAAAGATAAGGCTTTTAATCAAAAAGCAAAAGAGCTAGGAATACTTAGGTAAAGCTTTTAAGCTTATATTTAACGGCAATATTCTAGGATTGTTTTTTGAACCAGTCTAAGTAGTACTGGAGCTCGGCGATACTGGCCTGGATGTCATCGAAGGCTCGGTGGGCGTTGATCTTTTCGTATTCTTGACCGTGCTTACCCTGCATTAGTATCTTAAAACTACTCACGTCTAGCATTCTGTAGTGCAACTTGAGGTCTAATGTCGGCCACCAGTATTCTATAAAACGGCGATCGTTAAATATTGAGTTGCCTGCCAAGATTGCCGGCTCATTACCAAACTGTTGGTCTACTATTTTGATCAATTCTTGCTCTACTAATTTTAACGACTTGCCTTTGTCGAGCTTAGTCAAAAAGTCGTCCCGGTTTTCCGGAAATTCCTTCCACCAGATGTTGGCTTGCATCCGAGCTGCTACAGTTTCCTGTTTTTGTTGCACTCTTGCCTCATAGCTAGCCAAAGTTTTAAAGTCAAAATCAGTTATTTCAGCGGCTACTTCAAGAATTACATCATTTTTAGGATCAAGACCTGTCATCTCAAGGTCAACCCAGAGTAATTTAGACGGTAGGATAGTTGATTTATTCATTAGTGGACATTATAACTTATAGCAGGCCGTTGCCCTAAAATGCCGTCGTGTCTATTTATTTTTTTGGTTTGAAATCTAGTGCTAATGAGTTTATGCAGTATCTTTGGCCAGTTGGCTGGTCGTAGGCGTCAGCAAATAGATGGCCAAGATGACTACCGCATTTTGCACATATAACTTCGGTTCGTTCTGCTCCTAGACTGGAGTCGGATTCTAATTTGACTACCCCAGTCTTGGCGACGTCATAAAAACTAGGCCAGCCAGATCCAGAGTCAAATTTTGTATCGGAAGAAAATAATTCGGCCCCACACGCACCACAGGTATACATACCAGTCTTGTCGTTATGCAGGAATTTGCCGCTAAACGGAGCTTCGGTCGCCTTGCCTCTTAGTACGTCATATTGTTCTTTGGATAGTTTGGATTTTAATTCGTCGTCAGTCATTATTTTGATTTTTTAGATAGATTGTCTAGTTTTAGTAACTTGACCGCAAAGTAAACTACGAAGGCGATTACTATAAAACCTATTATATCGCTAAGGAATTGACCGTAGCCAAGTTTAGTTTTACAGGAACTACCAAGTGAATCAAGGCAGACATATTTTGTAACAAGGCTATCGCCTCCTGAGAGCATGCTAATGACTGGGTTTAAAATATTAGCAACTAACGAATCCACGACACTTTTTGACGCCAAACCAAGAGTCAAACCAACGGCTACTCCGACAACACCCTGCTCGCGGATAAATGCGATAAAGCCTCGTAACCATTTTGGTGAATTTACTACTGGTAGTGCTACTGTGACTTCTTTTCTTGTGATAATTTTCGTTTCTTCTGCCATATTTCCTCCTTGATAATGCTACTAGACCCTATTATAACTGAATTTAGTCGGCTACCTCTCTAGAATAGG
>CALREK010000007.1:0-15058 GCA_943355165.1 uncultured Saccharimonas sp. (SeqCode)
ACTGGTAGGAAAATTGTAGTAGATACATATGGTGGTTACGCTCGTGTCGGAGGAGGTGCCTTTAGCGGTAAAGATCCGAGCAAGGTGGACCGTTCTGGCGCTTATGCGGCACGCTATATTGCTAAAAATATTGTTGCTGCCGGTCTTGCAGATAAATGTGAGGTTGGTCTGGCATATGTAATTGGTAAGCCGAATCCTTTAATGCAAACAATTGAAACATTTGGAACTAGTAAAGTTTCTGACAAAGAGCTTTACGACTTTAAAGATAAATTGATAGATACTTCGGTGCGAGGAATAGTCGAAAAATTGCAGCTACTTAGGCCGATTTATTCTGCGACAAGCGCATATGGACATTTTGGTAAGCCAGAATTACCGTGGGAGCAGTTAGTTAAATTTTAAGTATTTGGCCGGACTATGTCGGAGGCTAATCGAAGCATGCCAGCTGTCGCTACGCCATGAGTCAGAATGCTCATGTGGCCTAGATTGGGCCCAGATATCCTTTCGATTCCGTCGTTAGCATCTTCTGATTCTTGGCTCCAAGGGACAAACAGGACTCTTCGTGCTCCGGCGTAGTCGGGTAAGGCACTAGAGGAAGTAACAAACTTGCTAGAAGTTGCAGTCATGGTGAGTTTTGGATGATTATCGGACTTTTGTGCTTCTTCTGCTAGTCTGGCGGTCTCGTCGGTAAATTCCTCGCTGTTTATCAGTCGTCTCATCAGTAGCTCCGTCATTCCACCAATCGGTCCAGAGAACTTCCCGCGGTGAGGTGAGTCGACTGTTATACCCCCGGCAATTCTCGAATCTCCAGTGTTCTGACATAATCTCGCTACAGATAGTCCGCCAAGCGAGTGACCAACTAGCACGGCTTGGACGCTGTCTGGATATTTGTCTAGTTTCCGCTCTACTAAATCAGAAATATTTTTGTGAGTTTTTTCTATTGGTTGTATGCCAAGCCTTGGAAGTACGAGTGGTTCTTCGAAATCCCAACTCCCCTCACTCTTGAATGTCTTGCTTAGTTCGTTGAAATGGACGGTTGCAGTAGAGACGACATTTGCCCAAGGTAAGTGCGGCGTCTGGAGCTTCATGTTAATGGCTCCGGCTATCGGTATAACAACTTTATCATGAGATTGGCCTAGCTTTTCAGCGGACATTTTGGTCTCTTGCTTAGTTGAATATATTTATACGCCTAAATTTTTAATAAAGCTAGTGATTAAAATAGAGGTGTATTTGTAAAATTAGAGAAATAGTATAAGGTTGGTCGTTATCAGATTATTCGGTTATAATGACATGGATGCTAAACGTTTATTTTAATACTACAAAAACCCCAAAGGTACGCAGTTATACGGTGCCACGAGCCGGCGCGTGGGTTAATATTGAGGCCCCAACAACAGTAGAGCTAGAATATATCGCCAAGAAATTAAAGCTTGATATAGACTTACTGAACGACGGAATTGACCCAAATGAATCGCCTCGTATTGAGAGGGACGTAAACAGTATTTATATTTATACGCGTTATTGCTTGCCTGAAAGCGAGAAGCAGACTACAAGCCCACTGCTGCTAATACTTACTCCAAATAACCTAGTGACCATAGCGCGAAGGCCATACAATGATCACAAATCTATAATCAAGAAGGCGGGGTCGACACAAAATCAAGCTCAACTGGCTCTCGAAATACTTACTCAAATTAATAATGGTTACAGCAAGAGAATTAATAATGTTAGTAAGCGAATTTGGCAGATTCGTAGCCAACTGGATAAGTCGCATATTGATAACAAAGATTTTATTTCTTTTATTGATCTCGAAGAAGATTTGAGTGACTTTTTGTTGGCGCTAGAGCCTATGAATACAAGTTTGAACACTCTATTATCGGCAAAATATTTCCGAGCCTACGAAGAAGACAGGGATGATTTCGAAGATCTTGAACTGACCACCAAGGAGCTTATTGGCTTAGCAAATTCACGACTCAAAACAATTCAGAATATACGCGAAGCCTACAGTACTATTACGGCCAATAACTTAAATAAAGTTTTTAAGTTGATGACTAGTATCACCATTCTTATGAGTATTTTTACTATTATTACTGGTGTTTATAGTATGAATATTGCGCTGCCACTTGCTCACGAAGGATATGTGTTTTGGATGTTGCTAGGATTCTCAGCGCTTATTATTGGTGTATTGGCGACAATCTTCCGCCGCAAAAAGTGGCTTTAATTATTTGTTGATAATTTGACCTTTTGCGACTAAATGTGATTGTCCAACCACGTCTTTTAGGCTCTCTGGACGCGACTTTTCGGCTTAGGAATGTTATCCATATAACTAGTATAGCGCGTATTGCCAAAGAAGTACTTGCTTAAAAATCCCGCTTATGCCATAATATAAGTAATAGTTTTACAAGCGCTAATCAAGATAAGGAGCGCCTTTTTTATGCAAGACCCAAACAAGATACGAAACATCGCAATTATTGCCCACGTTGACCATGGCAAAACAACATTAGTCGACGGACTATTAAAGCAGTCACAGACTTTCCGCGACAACCAAGCTGAAATGTCACAAGACTTGATTATGGATAGTGGCGACCAAGAACGCGAACGCGGAATCACCATTACGGCAAAAGTTACAGCTGTTCAGCACGGTGACTACCGCATTAATATTATCGACACACCTGGTCACGCCGACTTTAGTGGTGAGGTTGAGCGTATTTTGAATATGGCCGATGGTTGTCTTCTAATCGTAGATGCCCAAGAAGGCCCAATGCCTCAGACTAAGTTTGTGTTATCGAAAGCACTAGCTCAAGGCTTGAAGCCAATTGTTATTATTAATAAGATCGACAAATTCGGTAGCCGTTTGGGTGAAGTAGAAGACGAACTAGCAGATTTGTTCCTAGAACTTGCCGTTCACGAAGATCAACTACATTACCCAGTCTATTATGCAATTGGTCGTGCTGGTAAGGCTTGGCAGAATCCTCCAACAAACCCAGACGAAGACGCTAATCTTGATGTAATTTTCGACGCAATCATCAGCGATATTCCAGCTCCAGTAGTGGAAGCAGACAAGCCTTTCCAGATGCTTGTTACTGCATTGGCATGGGATAACTTTAAGGGTAAATTTGCTGTTGGCCGAATATCTCGTGGTTCTATTAAAGCAGGTGAAGCTGTTACTCTTTGTCGCAAGGACGGCACATTGTTAAAAGCAAAAGTTGACCTCGTATTTATGAGTCATGGTGTTAGTCGTTTTGAAGTTCCTGGTGGTGTTGCTGGTGATATTGTCCAGTTGACAGGTATTAGTGAGGCTCAAATCGGTGAAACTCTAGCTGATGCTGTTAATCCTGAGGCTTTGCCTGTACTAGAGGTAGAAGCCCCAACCCTAAAAATCTATCTAGGTCCAAACACTAGTCCTTTTAAGGGCACAGAAGGTGAATTTACGACTAGTCGTCAGATTGGTGATCGCCTAAAGAAAGAACTTGAGATTAATGTTGGTCTACGTGTAGAAGAGGAGTCAATCGGCTTCTTGGTATCTGGACGTGGCGAACTTCACCTTAGCGTACTTATAGAAACTATGCGACGTGAAGGTTTTGAATTCGAAGTTGGTCGTCCACAAGTTGTTACCCACGAAGAAAAAGGTAAGACAATGGAGCCACTTGAAGAAGTTATCATCGAAATCCCTGCAGAGCATGTTGGTGCTGTCCAAATGGAACTTGGGACAAGACGAGCAGCATTGAAAGAGCAATTTACTAGCAATAAAGGTGTGACCAAGCTAGTTTACGAAATGCCTACCCGCACACTACTAGGTATGCGAAATATTCTTTTGACTAACACTAAGGGCACTATAATCATGAACACTTTGCCGCTTGGTTTCCAAGAGCTTGGGTCTAGTTTGCAGCAGTTGCGAAACGGCGTCTTGATCGCTTTTGAAACAGGTGTTACTACTCCTTACGCATTGCAGAACGTAGAAGAACGCGGTGTTTGTTTTATCGGGCCAGCAATTCGTGTTTATGCTGGTCAAATTATTGGACTTAACACTCGTGGTGAAGATATGGAAATTAACGTTTGCCGCGCTAAGCAACTTACGAACATGCGAAGTAAGTCTAGTGACGGAACTGTACAGTTGACCCCTCCAATTAACTTCAGTCTTGAAGAGTGCTTAGATTTCCTAGAAAAAGATGAACTACTAGAAGTTACACCTAAGTCTCTTCGTTTACGCAAACGCGAACTTGATCCTAACAAGCGAAAACGCGCTCCAAAGTAGACGGTAGGTCATTGACGCATTTGTCATTGATACATTGATGCATTAATTTTGCATTTGGGCATTTGGGCATTTTGTCTCCGTAGCTTCAATGACAAATGTGAAATGATAAATTAATGAGTCAATGACAAATGCATCAATGGTCAATTGTCTTCACGCCCTTATTCATTATCCAATGACTTCCAGATATACCAGCAGGCAACTGACTCATAAGGATGCCAATTATTTATATCAGAAATTTTTATTATGTCGCTGGCAGTTGGTTTGCCGGGTAAATTGTATAGTGCCTTAACACCGTTTTTGACTCCAAGGTCTCCAGTTGGAAGTACATTAAGTCTACCAATCGAAAATATCAAAAACATATGTGCAGTCCATTCGCCAATGCCTTTGACGGCAATTAATTCTTCAATAACCGATTCGTTGGGTAAGTTAATTAGATGATAAAGCTTTAGTCTGCCGTCAATTATATGCTCGGCGAGATCGCGTATATAATTAATTTTAGATGTACTTAGTCCAGCGCTTCGAATGTCTTCTGGTGACTTTTTTAGTATGTCTTCAGGCGTTGGAAAAACGTTGCTATCGCCAAAAAGATTTACGAATCTTGTTTGAATGGTGTAAGCCGCCTTTACGCTAAGTTGTTGTGAAATAATACTATTAACAAGTTCTTTGTAATAATTTTGATGTGGCTTAATATCGAATGGGCCGAATCGTTTTATAAGAATAGCTAGTACTGGATCGTTTTTTGACAGATGTGACATTGCCGCGCGAGTACTTTTAGAGATAATGGGCATAGTCAAATTGTATACCTAAACTGCAAATAAGTATCGTAGTGGCTTATTTGTACTAATATAATTAACTTGCAAACATCGCAGTAATCATTTAAAACTATTCTATTATGATCGAACTTCGACCGAAAAGATTTATGATGGACAAAGACAAAGATGTTGCAGAACGACTACGCGACGGCGACAATGACGATTTTTTTGCAAATATCAGACATGGCAACCAAGATATGCCGTGGGGCGGAACTATCGAAAAGGCTGGCGAATTATTTGTTGCAAAAGGCAATAGCCCTAGACTACCTAGAATCCGAGATGCTTTTAGTGCGGGGGTATCGGTGGCAGTTGAGAGTTTTTTTGAATCTGAAGTTCCTGTATCTCTAAGGCCAGCAGTACTTGATGTTTTTAGCGAAACTCCATTGCCACGCAAATTACGAAATGGTTCTTCTAGTGCGATATTGGATAATTTTATCGAACTTGCATATATTGGCTACAATCTTCATCCAGAACTAAATGAAGTCGCCATAAGAACCCGAGATTATTACATTCAAACAGACGAAGAAGCGAAATTGGGTCACCCCGCATTCTTGGGTATTGGTTTGGGTGCATATTTAATAGATGACGCCTATGAGAACGCACTTGATAATAAGGTGAATGCTGTGATGAAGGCCGAAAATTGGCCAATTGACTTGATAGGCTAAACGTCGCGACGATCTAAAAACAAAAATAGTATTGCTTATTAATTGGTTTGAGCTTAAAAATAGGTATGAATGGAATCACATCTGCCAGAAAAATTTAAGTTAGATAGTAACGGTAGAGTGTTGGATTATCTTAGGCATAAAGATCACAATAGTGGCCTAGATATGATGAGACAGCGCTATGCAGGGTTGCCATTGATGGCTCCGGCGGTTGCTGCTAGTCGTAATTACGCACCGGTTAATGAAAGAATAAGTTCGGCATTTTTAAGACATGGTTTCGTCACTGGAGCTTCTGTAGCGATTGAGTCTTTTTATCAATCCGATGTTCCGGTAGATATAAAAATTTCTCTAGCGGAAGAACTTATAAAAAGTAAGGTAGCTAACGATTCCAAAAGTAGGCGGTCTAATGATGTGCTGCGAAATTTTTATGACTTAGCAGCAAAAGGAATGAACTTACACCCAGAAGCCGTAGAATTAGTCGATTTAACCGAGAGGCACTTTGAGGATCGCGGTCCCGTGGAAGAAATGGGCACTGCCGCTTTCTGTGGAGCCGGTATGACTATTTTGTGGGTAGACGAAGCTTACGATAGGGTTATTGATGGTCAATTTGATGCAATAAAGCCTGAGATTGATTGGGATTCTAAGTCCTGGGGTCCTGGCTGGAATACTCCATATCCTCCAAAAGCCTAAAAGCATATCTATATAATATTAAGTTAAAGCTTGCAAATTATCTGTTTTTCGCTTAAGGTATATGATATGTACGAATATAACGCACCTATATTGCGGCTAGATAACACTGAAGAAATAGCAGCACGAATTCAAGAAGATGTTTTATTGGCGACGTGGGATTTCCATAATACCTATATTCCAAGAAGCCAAGGTAAGCATATTGTTGAAGTTGCAAACTCTCTGTTTATAGACCGACGCTCAGAGTTAGACTTATATCGTGGCCAAGCTTTCTGTACGGGGGCTGCGGTAATGTTGGCGGCATTAGACTCGACAGTTATTGATCCTGAAATACATATCGAAACAATGAATCAGTTTACCTCACAACCTATGCCATACAGAAAAGATACTAGGCATCAAAAGAAGATTGAACTAGTCGATAAGATGGCAGGGCTGGGGCACGTTCTTCACCCTGAAATGACGGTAGCAACAGAAGCAGTAGCTCAAGATTTTCTAAACAAAACTATGGAAATGTCAGTTGAAGATGCTGTGAGAAGCGGTACTGGCTACACTCTTTGGAGAGCTCATCGTTCATGGCAAGAGGCTCGTAGAATTATTGCGGCAAAAAATGGCACTACACACGAAAACGAGGAAGCTCAGTTAAGTTCAGAAGTTGCTAGGTTAACCGTAGATCTCGATTGGGATGATTTGTTAAAAGGCTAAAATGCCCCTAATACGGTTTGTTAAATAGTCGACGTATTGTATATTTAGGTTATTACAAAACACATTGCCCAAGCCGTCGTATACAGAAGAAATCTAAATGGATTAGAGTTTCTTGTTATGAAGCGTGTTCCTAAAGATGGTGGATTTTGGCAGGCAATAACAGGTACCGTTGAGCCCGGTGAAGAAATATTAGACACGGTTAAACGAGAACTTGTCGAAGAGGCGGGTATCAGCGAACCAATGTATATAAGCGCCAAGCTAGCTGAATACGAATGGTTTAACAGCAAGGGCGGTTACGGTGGTCGCGACACAATATTTGCAGTAGAGGTCAGCCCGATCGCAGAGGTTGTGATTAGTATAGATGAACATAGCGAGTATAAGTGGTTGCAGATAGAAGACGCCTTAGCTCTACTTAAATTTGATGGTAATAAAAAATCAATGCAGCTAGTTTTGGAGCACGCAAATAGTCGTTAAGCTAGGATTCTTTATCAAATCTTATATAGTCCAGCTCTCTTGGAGTTAGTCCACCCCAGATTCCATCTTGTTGAACTGTGTCGATTGCGTAATTTTTGCAATCTATTCGTACATCACATTGGTTGCAAATATATTTGGCGGCTCTTTCTCGGGTAATTCTTTGAGAGTTAGTCTCTACTTTTATTATTAACGGTTTGGAAGTTTGTGGCGTTTCATTTTCTGGAATGGAAAGTTCTGTGTAGGCGACTTTTGAATAAAATAATTCTGTTTGTCCCTTACAACTGGCGTACTTAACCCAAGACCTACCAGGCCCTTCGCGGTAATAATCAAGTATCGAGTCCTCTCTCATCCAATAGATGGTATCACTAATCACCAGATTCTAGTATGGATAGATTTGCTATCTGATTCTTATTCGACCTTTGACTGGTGAGGGGAAGCCCTTGTGTAGTCGTTCGAGTTCATTAAGTCCAGCCCAGATGCCGTATTCTTCGTTCTTTGATGACTGTTCTAGGCATTGCTCTATTACAGGACAGCTGGCGCACATATTCCTTGCAATAATCTCGCGGCGTTCTCTCGCTTTTGAGCTTTCGTTGTAAGGTGAATAAAACTTATCAGTCATACCACGACAAGCTGCCTGGCCTATCCAGCCTTGCACAGCATCAGGATTATTTAGTTTTTCTTCAAATTTCTCTCTCATCGGATAATAATTATAAAACAATAAAGTATTTCTTGCAATATCGTATGGCACGACCGATAAACAACAGAGGGCTACTAATTTACAAGTAAACATGTTATAATAGTATTAATGAATGATTTTTCTAAATTCGAACATGATTTGGCTTTTGATGCCGATAGCTATGCTAAGTCATACGACATGCAACGGCAGGCTACGCGTGAGCACCTTTCTAGTCTTATGGTGCAGGGTTATTTAAGTACTAATGTTATTCCTAGCGGATCTTTAGTGGAGGTAGAGCTAGCATCTAGAAGCGTAGCTTATGATCCAGATGAGAAATTGCGGAGAATAATTGGAACTATGGCTGGTGACGGTAGCTTGAAGGTAATCGGTGATAGTTCTGATGGTAGACAGCTCATAGGGCAGAGAATAGTCATGGGGAACTGGAAGATAGCAGACGAGGCAAATAACGATATAGTTTATACTCCAGGTACTGTTAATCCTGATGCAAACCTAGGCTATCATAATTATTGGGACGGCGAAGTTAGCGCGACAGATCTAGGCAGTCCACCTGCTTCATTTACGGTTGATGGCATCCCTTTTATCTTTGAAAAGTAATATTCCTCTACTTCAGATAAATCTCAATAAGTAGTATATAATTAGTAGCACCAGTAATAAGGAGTTTTTTATGAGGAATTACGGTCAGTTTGAAAGAGTAGTTACTCGGCAACCTATGCACGATCCGCGTCAAGGTACGTGTTTATTGATGCTCGCAGTCTTTCTGCTAGTTGCAACGCTTGCAATGTATCTTGTTTATAGAATATTCTCGGAGTCAAAGTGGGCTTATCGTTTCCAGGATCCGATTGATATTGCTGAAGCTAGATTCGCTAATGGCGACATAACTAAAGCGCAACTTTCAGATATTCGTAAAGAACTAGAACAGTAAGCTATTAGTTTGCTCATATAGAATTATTTAATCGCTATGATTGCAATTAATGCAGTTGTAGCGATTTTATAATTTCAATAGCTAGCTTGTAGGCATTACTTTTAATAATATAATCGACCGGAACTGTATTAGTGGCCATATCGTCTTTTAGGTCCTTTGATGAGTATCCGCCCGATACAATAAAGGTTTCTGGTTCCTTGCCGTAATCTGGTCCAAGTGTATCACCAACTTTTAGTTGAAAGTTGCCAGCGACGAAAAAATAAGCAAAATTGTCGGCAGTATCGAGTCCAAAATTTGTTACTAGTGTATCGGCTCTTTGCCCAACAGCAGGCTTTTTGTAAATTGTTTTAATGGATTCCTGAATCGCCACTCCTCGACCAATATATTTCCTGTCAGCAGCTCTAGCTCCCTTTCTGATATATATTCTGAAGTTACCGCTCACTGGATCACCATCTAAATTTTTATAATTAAATACTGGCGATTCTATCCTTGTACCGTTGTCAGATGTTTCTGTCGCAGTCCAGTCTGACGGATATGTTAGGGTTAGTCCCATAGGTCCGTTTTCGTATTCTTTAGTTGTTGTAGTGTTAGGTAGGTCAGCAACTTCAACTTTTTGTTCCGATTTTTTCTCTATATTTGTAGTAGTTTTGGCAGCCGGATTTTTATGTGTAAAAAGCTTCACAGCGCCAATTACTAGACCGGCGAAAATGCCCAGTGTAAGCAGTAACGTAATTAGTTTTTTAGATTTTTGTGATCCGTTACCACGCACAGCCTTATTGTTCTCTTCGTCGATTTCGACGGACTGATTATACGGATCATTAATCTGCATATAGATTATTATGCTACTAAACTTGTATATATTCAAATGCTGCCCGGCATAATGCCTGCTCTAGTAACTAACGAATGAAGTAAACAACAGAAACAGAATACTGTAGCTTATTTTCGCCAGGTTGCACCACTAGGCTATTTGATGAATCTTTAGCTATGTCACTACTTACAGTTGAAGTCATAGCAAGAGGGTAAGGTTGATATATATTTCCAAATCCAGCTCCATCTGTCACCGACTTTACGTTAGATACTTTAAACCCAAGATTTTTTGCTGACTGATCGGCTTTGGCACGAGCTTCCTTGGTGGCTTTGTCGCGTGCCTGGCTTTCAAGCTCTTTGCGTTTTGCGTCGCTAAAGTTTACTTGTGGCGATACTGCTCCCGTTGGTGAAGTTGTAGTTATGTAATCTTGAACTTTTTGTGATAGTTCTGCGGTGGTGACTTTAATTGTATAGTCTAGCGTGTAAGTTGCTTGCTTTGAGCTGACGTCATAAAAATAGTTGTAGTCGTATCCGCTAGAATTTGTCTTTATGTCTTTATCGGCAACTCCCAGACTCTTAATTTTGTCTGTTATTTCTTTGCTTTTTTTAGTTAGATCAGCAAGAGCTATGGCTTTGTCGCTGTTCTTAAATGTATAGTTGGGCGTAAAAGAGTATTCGTCTGGTGCTGCAGTAACCGATGCCTCGCCAGTAACAGAAACTGTTCGGTCATTATTAGATTTTGTCGTCCATGGTTTCCAAATAAATACTATCGTAATAATTATAAGCAAAAGCACGAGACTGATTATTCGATAGTCGATTATTAGTTTTGTTTTGTTTTTTTGTGGTTCTGAATGATTGGAGCTTGCCGGGTCGTTCATATAATTTTAAATCTCCTTAATTTGATTGCGATAAGCATAAGTATAATATTTATTCAATTATTTTTAAAGCTGATAAGCCTGAATCGCAGTTGAGTTTTTGGCAAAAACGCCAATCTGTATTGCAATTGAATTTTACTAACCATAGACTATGAGTAACAGTACGTAATAAATAAACAGGAAGTATTAATATATGGACGATCAAACAAACACACCAGTAGATATGAGTAGTGCAGAACCTGCTCCAATAGTGATCGATCAATCAGCCGCTGCAGACGCGCCGTTTCCAGTTCTTCCGTCGCTAAATCAAAATGACGAAATAATGCCCAACGAAGCTGACTTGCCTCCATTGCCAAGCTTTGACGTTGCTACCCCAAGTTTCTTGCCAAATGACAGCACCTCAAGTTTTCCCGCCAACGGAGGCCCTGTTGTTGGAGTAGAGCACGATTCAAGTTCTGATGCTGCAGGCGCAGTTGGACCTGAATCTACGGGAGCGGCGACGACTATTCCGACGTCTCTGTAGTCGGGTGATGTTTAACAAGATTTTTCGAGACAAACAGGGGAAGCTAGTTATTATCCAATTCCCAAACATACCACTGGCTGTCTGGATTGTTGGTTTGTTGCTAGTTAGGGTCTTGCCCTCGGGCGACTTTTCCAACTTCTGCAAACATATATCCACGCTCGGGTTAGTTGTTTGGGGAATAATAGAAATTCTGTATGGCGTTAATTATTTTCGTAGAATATTGGGAGCAGTCATTACTATTTCTACAATTTACGGATTAACTAGATAAAACCATAAATTAGTGAGTCATGGTCATAGTCAGCACTATTAAAGCTGGATTAAAATATAGGTGGAAGTGAGATACTTCCAACGAGTCCCGACTAGTTCGGGACTCTTATATTTAAGAAGTGCAATCTTGACAGAGTCCTCTGATTTCCAGTTGATGGTCTGTCATAGTTAGGCCCTGGCTCTTGGCGAGTAAGGATATGCCAGCTTCAAGTTCGGAGTTGTCTTGCAGGGTTATGACTAATCCGCATTTCATACAGCTGAAGTGGTGGTGATGGTGCGTGAAGGCGTCGCTTAGTTCTATTTTATATTTCCAACCTAAAGCTAGTCGCTGTGTAATGCCAAGGCTTTCGAATAGTCCTACCGTACGATAAACGCTGGCACGGTCTACAGATTTACTAAGCAAGTTTATTAACTCGTTCATTGTCTGTGGTTCGTGACTACTAAGCACTTCAAAGACTAATTTTCGTGGGTTAGTAAGGCTTTGGCCCTTATTTTTAAGCACTTCTGACAATTTTTTGAGTTCAGGATTCATATCGCAACAATAGCATTATTGCGACATAATTGCAATAACTGGTTGTTTCCTCTAAGATATCTACTAAGCAACTAATGAAAGGTAACTATATGGCTACATATTGGCACGTAATATTTTATTCGATGATCGGTGGTGTTTTTTCTTTACTGGGCGGCATATTACTTCTTAGCAGACAAAAAAGTGCCGAAGTTTTAGCAAGATACGCAACTCCATTTGCGGCTGGAGCTCTTTTGTCGGCAGTATTTCTTGATCTATTAACTGACGGGCTCGAAGTTTCTAGCCCAGAAACAGTCATGTGGTCGGTACTTGTAGGAATCTCTATTTTCTTCTTCCTGGAAAGATTTTTAAGATGGTTTCATCATCATCATGCCCACGCAGGTGATGTAATAAGCCACAGGGTAGGAATGATAGTAATCGGCGACACCCTGCATAATGCCCTAGACGGTGTTGCCATTGCCGCCAGCTTCCTAATAAGCGTGCCAACCGGTATCGTTACAACTATTGCGGTTGCCGCTCATGAAATACCCCAGGAAGTTGGTGATTTTGGTTTGTTACTTGCAAGAGGCATGAGTCGCAGAGCCGTTTTGCTTGTTAATTTCTTTAGCGCATTGGCCACGGTACTTCTTGCCGTTATTACATTTGCGCTTGGAAGTGAGCAGAGATTACCAATCGGGATACTAATTGGACTAAGCGCTGGATTCTTACTATATATTGCAATGAGCGACCTAATACCTGGTATACATGAGAGTTCACCTAAAAAGAAATTGTTTGACTGGCGTCCAGTAATGTTCGTCCTGGGCATTGTTACTGTCGCGGTTTCAATACAGATAGCTCATAGACTTACGCTCGTCGGTTAAGTTTAAATTCATGTACAATATAGGTATGCAAGAAATTATATTATTATTTTTGGTGGTCAATGCCGGCTTAGTAATATTTTTAATTCGATCCAAGAAGCCTAGTCAAGACAGTCAGTCGCAATTAATGCTCAAGGCCGACATACAAGCTATGAGTGCTCAAGTTGAGAAGTTGCAAGAGAAGCTTAGCGGGCAGCTCGACACCAAACTAGACAAGAATCAAGAAAGTATGTCGCGTCAGCTAGCGTCAAGCGCCAAACTAGTAGCCGAAGTGACAGAGCGTTTGACTCGGCTTGATGAGACAAATAAGAGAGTTGTTGATGTTGCTGACGAGCTAAAGCAATTACAAAATGTTTTGCAGAATCCAAAACAGCGGGGAGTTTTGGGTGAGTTTTACTTAGAGCAAATACTTCAGAATTTATTGCCGCCAGGATCATATGAGCTTCAATACAAATTAGCAGACGGTTTTATTGTTGACGCGGTTATTATGCTCGATGGAAAGATGCTGCCGATAGACAGTAAATTTAGTCTAGAGAACTATAACCGTTTGATTGATGCAAAAGGCGCAGAACGCAAATTATTGGAACGAGCCTTTAAAGATGATCTCAAAAAGCGCATCGACGAAACAGCCAAGTACATTCAACCAAAGCACGGCACGCTTGAGCAGGCCTTTATGTTTATACCGAGTGAGGCGATTTACTACGACCTGCTAGCTAATCAGATTGGCGCGGCTGGCGTTAACGGACGCGACTTATTGCAATATGCAGTACGTGACAAAAAAGTGACAATTGTTGGTCCGAGCACATTGTCCGTCATGCTACTTACTATCGTAGAGGGTATGCGTAGCCATCAAATCCAAAAAGATTTTGAGGTTATTAGAAAGAATATAGAGCAGCTATCGACTCATCTAATTGCTTATGATGGACACTTCAAAAAAGTCGGTAATTCGTTGGGCGCTACAGTTGGGCATTATAATAGTGCATCCAAAGAGTTGGCTAGAATCGACAAAGACATAGTAAAAATCGCTGGTACCGATGGATCTATCGAACCGCTATTGCTTGACAGGCCACAGCTGGATGATTAATATAATTTAATGCCAGAAAAAGACATTTTTTATGTAGAAGGCGGTGAATGGTTAGGTGTTGAAGCGTGGCAGCTACAAGGCAATATGGGGCTACAGCACTTTAAGCAGTTGACCGATAAGAATGGATACAGCGAACAGGACGCTCTGAAAGAGATCAAGGGTGGACTTATTCGGGCGTTTGTTGAGATTAATTACATTGCCGAGGATTGATAGAATTATCTCGCTTCAGGCTATACTTAAACGGTATGGTTAAATTATCAAAAAATCAATTACGCAAAATATCTAAATCTTGGTTTTTCCGCTTTATAGTAATATTCGTGGCGGTCGGCATCTTGGCATACGTCTGGCAAAACTTTAGCCAATCACCAGTCAATGGCGTGATTAGTAGCGGCAGCCAGGTCACTCAAACAAATATTAAGCCGGAATCTATCGGACTAACAAACTACACAGATAAGATTTTATCGTTTAATTACCCAGATAATTATAGTGAGGCTAAATCGAATGTCGTATTGGGCGGTACTGTTGAGCAGTTTGGTTTTGACGCGGTTATCGGCATAGCAAATACTAGACGTTTGGCCGTATCGGTCAAGACTGATCCTGTAAATATGAAAGAAGACTCGGCTTACACTTTTCGCCGTCTTGAATCTTCTGGGTATGCTACCGAATCATTAACTATTAATGATATTAAAATAGAAAAACTTACAAAAAAATCTGGCGGGGAAATTGCATATTTTCTACCAGGCGATAAATATTATGCAATTATCGTAATTAGTTCGACGCGCCTACAAGATGATTTTGACTCCGATGCACAAGTCGTATTGAAATCATTATATTGGTTGTAGTTATTACAGAATTGGCTTAGGTTATAATAAGTATATGTTTAAAAACGAGACGCAAATATTTGGACTACTGGC